>NZ_JAIUKC010000072.1:0-23804 GCF_020177435.1 Saccharopolyspora sp. 7B
GTTTCAACCCACGTTCCCCCCCGCGGGGGGGCCCCCCCCCGGCGGTTTAACCCCCCCCCCCCACCCCCCCTTTCCCCCCGTTGGGGGGGGGCCCCCCCCCCGGGGGGGGGGGGGGCGCCCACGTTCCAGTCTGATGCGGTGAGCCTACGGAATGCTGACCAGCAGCCTCCCCTCGGCCTCCGCCACCTTGTTCTGCTCGGTCTGCCAGTCCGCGAGCCGCAGCGCGGCCGTGCGCGGCGTGGTGCCGTCGGCGTCCCAGGCCGCCAGCAGCGGCGGGATCTTCGCCAGCATCTCCTCCCGGAGCACGCTGAACGACAGCACCGGGTCGGCGTCCACCCGGCCCAGCAGCAGCCACCACGCCCAGGCGACCGCGCCGGAGTTCGCCACGAAGTCCGGGATCACCGGCACTCCGCGGTCCGCCAGCTGCCGCTCCGCTTCGGCGGTGATCGGCGTGTTCGCCGCCTCGATGATCACCTTGGCGTTGACCTGGGCCACCCGCTCCGGGGTGATCGCGTAGGACACCGCGGCCGGGATCAGCACGTCCACGTCGATCGAGAGCACCGCGTCCCGCGGCAGCCGCTGCACGTCCGCGGGCACCTGGTCGCGGTCGATCTCGCCGAACCGGTCCCGGGCCTCCAGCAGCGCGGGCACGTCGAGCCCGTCCGGGTGGTAGAGCGAACCCGCGGCGTCGGCCACCGCGACCACCTTCAGCCCGGCCTCGTGCAGGTACCAGGCGGCACCGCCACCCATGGTCCCCACGCCCTGCACCGCGACGGTGGTGCTCGCGTGGTCCCAGGCGCGGGCGTGCACCACGCCGAGGCAGCACTGCGCCACGCCGTAGCCGCCGACCACATCCCCGAGCAGCAGCCCGCCGGGAACGGGCGCGTTCAGCCCGGCCCGCACCCGGCGCAGCGTGTGCTCCACGTCGGGCGCCCGGCGGATCGCCGCGTGGTAGGACTGCTGCAGCCCGGCCTCGACGAACACGTCGTCGATCAGGTGCTGCGGCACGCCCAGGTCCTCGGCGGTCACCCAGTGCGCGTCGATCCACGGACGCATGGCCTCGACGAAGCGGCGCAGCACGCCGTGCGCGTCCGGGTCCTTGGGATCGCAGTCGATGCCGCCCTTGGCGCCACCGACCGGCAGGTCGAACACGGCGGTCTTGCGGGCCATCCCCCGCGCCAGGTCCTCCACCTCCGACATCGTGCATCCGGCGCGCATCCGGGTTCCGCCGGTCGCCAGGCCTGACACCAGGCTGTGCACGACGAGGAACCCGTTCTTCCCCGTCACCGGATCTGTCCAGGTCACCCTCATCAGCGGGTCGCAGTCGACGAGTGCCACCGGCCGAACCTCCTCCCAAGTGCAGTGCATGGCATGGGCGCCTCGATGCCCCCCACCAGAGTTACCTACAGAAGGGGCGTGTTCCGGCGAGGGAGTTCGAGCACCGCTCAGGGACTGGTCCCGCGGGGCCCGGCCCGGCTCGGCCGGCCGCACGCGCTGCGCGTCGTGATCACCGCCTCAAGCGGTGATCAGCCTCAATGTCGCAGCCAGAGCGATGAAGAAGCCAGCCAGCGGAGGGGACGGGGAAGGCCGTGCTCATGGGCCCGCATGGTCACCTCCACGTCTCGCCGGCGATGGATCGAAGCTAAACCCGAGCTGGATTTATTGTCAACAATCGTCGTATCCGACATTCGCGCCGTCATCCGAAGTTCACGGCGAAACCCGCCCGTGATGTGCCGGCAAGCCGCTGACCAGGCTAATCGGAGATCGCCGGGAAGGGGACAGCTGGCCGCCGACACTCACTCGTCCGGGGTCTTAAGCTCTGGGCGCGGCAGTTGTCCGCCCGCGGCTTCGCGCGGGTGAACGCAGGACGTCGGGCGCGCACGAGTTCGGGGAATCGGCTCCGCCGCCCGCGCACGGGCTGGGAGGATGCAGGCATGAGCCAACCGGGACTCCCCGAGCAGGGGCCCCACCGACCGGATCCGCAGGATCCGCCGGGTGCGCTGGACCAGGCGGCGCAGCAGAACCTCATCCAGGAGGTGGGCCGGGTGCTGCTGCGCTCCATGCCCCCCGCGTGGAGCGAGGTCACCGTCGAGTACCGCGCCGTGGGCGGGCACGCCGAGCTCGCCGCGCAACTGCTGGCTCCCAACGGCACCCCGATCCCGATCGCGGTCCCGGACGCGGTCGCGGGGCTGTTCGCCCGCCTCCGCCACGGCATGCACGAGGCCGACCGCGGGACCTGGATCAGCGCCCTCTACCGCCTGCAGCGGCCCAGCAGCTACAGCGTCGACTTCAACGGCGACCACGAGCCGGGCTGGAACCGCACCCCGCCGCCCGAGGAGTTCGCCGCGGAGCTGCGCACCTACCCGCGCGCGGGCGCGAACATCCCCGCCTGGCTCGCGCGGGGCGCGGGAATCCCGGACGCGACCGGCAGCGCCACCCGCACGCCCGCGCTGCGCACCGCGGAGGTCTTCGACTCGGTCGACGAGGACGGGCGCCCGCAGGTGGACCGGCCCGGGATCGACGACGCGGAGCTGCGCGGGCTCGTCGACTACCTCGACCGGGCGCCGGTGGTGCTGGCGGCGCGCAGCTACGACACCGACCAGCTCGACCCCGCCGCTCCCGCCGACGTGCCGCTGACCTTCCACACCGACGGCCGGTGGATCTGGCCCGGCGCGGTCGGCTACTACCTACGCAAGCACGGGGTCCCGCCGGACGCGGCGCTGGTCGACCACATCCGCGGCACCGGGTTCCAGGTCCCGGAGGTGGACGAGCACGACCGGGAGCTCGCGGTCTCGGTGATCACCGGCGAGGAGCATCGCTGACGGGCGCCGACCTGGCGTTCGTGGACGGCCCGGTCGTCACCTCGGACGCCGGCGGTTCGCGCACCGACGCGCTCGCCGTGCGGGCGGGCCGCGTCCTCGCGCTGGGCGAGCCGGCGGTGCGGCCGCTGATCACGAGCCGCACCGAGGTGGTGCGGTTGTCCGGGCGGCTGCTGCTGCCCGGGTTCCAGGACGCGCACGCGCACCCGGTGTTCGGCGGGCTGCGGCGGCTGCGCTGCGACCTCACGGCGGCGACGAGCGCAGCGGAGTGCCTGCGGACCGTGGCCGCGCACGGCGGTGCCGGCTGGGTGCTCGGCGGCGGCTGGGACTCGCCGCTGTTCCCCGGTGGCGCGCCGACCGCGGGCGAGCTGGACGCGGTGACCGGGGACCGGCCCGCGTACCTGCTCAACCGCGACCTGCACAGCGCCTGGGCGAACACCGCCGCGCTGCGCCTCGCCGGGGTGCGCGCGGACACCCCCGATCCCCCGGACGGCTGGATCGAGCGGGACGGGCGCGGCCGGCCCACCGGGACGTTGCACGAGGGCGCCGCGGACCTCGTGGCCCGCGCGTTGCCCGCCCCGGATCCCGGCGAGCACCGCGCGGCGCTGCTGGAGGGCCAGCGGGTGCTGCACGCGCACGGCGTCACCGGGTGGCAGGACGCGATCGTCGGCGCCTACTTGGGGCACGCGGACGTCTTGGACACCTACCGGGAACTCGACCGCGCGGGGCGGCTGCGCGCCAGGGTGCAGGGCGCGCTGTGGTGGGACCGCCGCCGCGGCGCGGAGCAGATCCCGGAGCTGGTCGAGCGGCGGCGTCGAGCGCGCGGCGAGCGGTTCCGGGCCGAGCACGTGAAGGTCATGCTGGACGGGGTGTGCGAGAACCGCACCGCAGCCATGGAAGCCCCCTACCTCGGCGAGCAGGGCCGCGGGCTGGCCCACCTCCCGGACGCCGAGCTGCGGGAGGTCGTCACCGCGCTCGCCGCCGCGGACTTCGCGGTGCACTTCCACGCCGTCGGTGACCGGGCGGTGCGCGCGGCGCTGGACGCCGTCGCCGCCGCGCCGGGTTCGGGGCTGCGCCACCAGATCGCGCACGTGCAGGTGGTGCACCCGAACGACGTGCCGCGGTTCCGGGAGCTCGGCGTGACCGCGAACGTCCAGCCGGCCTGGGCGGTCCCCGACGCGGCGATGACGGAGCTGACCATCCCGCGCCTCGGTGCCGAGCGCGCCGCGCGCCAGTACCCGTTCCGGTCGCTGCACGAAGCGGGCGCCCCGCTCGCCGCGGGCAGCGACTGGCCGGTCTCCGATCCCGATCCGCTCGCCGCGGTGCACGCCGCGGTGAACCGCCGCGAACCTGGCGGGGCCTCGGCGTTCCTGCCGGAGCAGGCGCTGCGGCTGGAGACGGCGCTGACCGCGCACACCGCGGGCGCGGCGCGCGCGAACGGGTTCGCCGCCGAGACCGGGTCGTTGGAGCCGGGCAAGGCGGCCGACCTCGTGGTGCTCGACCGCGACCCGTTCTCCCTGCCGCCGCAGGAGATCGGCCGGGCCCGGGTGGATCTGACCTTCGTGGACAGAGAACCCGTCCACCGGCGCTGACGACCGGCCGAGGACGTCACCCCAGCGCGTGGAACACGCGCAGTCCGAGGTCCGCGATGCGGTCGCAGGCGAGGCGGTGCGCGGCCCGCTCGTCGGCGAGCTCGTCCACCAGCACGGCCACCACCGCGCGCGGCCGGTGGTCGCCGATCAGCGCCACGTCGTGCCGGGAGTGCGCGATCTCGCCGGTCTTGTTCCAGCAGCGGACGCCCGCCGGCAGCAGCGCGGGCAGCCGATCGCGCACCTGCTGGCGGGAGAGCACGCGCAGCGCGTGCGCGGTCAGGTCCGGTGGCAGCGCCCGCGCGGTGGCGAGCCGGTCCAGGATCCGCGCCTGGTCGCGGGCGCTGGTCGTGTTCCGGCCCGGGGCCCGCACGTCCATCAGCCGCCGCTCCACCCGGGTGGCAGTGCACCCCAGGTCGGCGGCGCAGCGGGCGATCGCCGGGAAGCCCACGGCGTCGATCACCGCGTTCGTCGCGGCGTTGTCGCTGATCACGATCATGAGCGTGATCAGGTCGCCGAGGGCGAGCCGGTCCACTCCGGACAGTTCGTGCAGCACGCCGGAACCTCCGGCTCGTTCCGCGGGAACCGGCATCTGGTCGTCCAGGGTGAACAGTCCACCGTGGACGCCCCGCAGCGCGCTGATCATCACGAGCACCTTGATGGTGCTCGCCGGGTGCACCTCGCGGTCGGCGCCGCTGAGCACCGGCACCCGCTCGCGCAGGTCCCACGCGGCGAACCCGAGGCGGCCCGGGAAGTCCGGGCGCACTCCGGCAAGCGAGTCCGCCAACCGCCGCGCGAAACCCATCCGAGCCCTCCTAGAGCGTGCCGAGCACCGCGTGCGCCGCGGCGGCGTCCTGCACCCCCACGCCGACGCTGTTGTAGAACACCAGGTCCTCCGGCGCGGTGCGGCCCGGAGCGCGCCCGGTCAGCACCTCGCCGAGCGAGCGCAGCCGGTCCCGGTCCAGGTCGCCGTCGCGCAGCGCGCGCACGATCGGGCCGGCGTGGCCGGCGGCCGTGTCCGCATCGTCGACCACGACCGCCCCCGCGCGCCGCACGAGCTCCGCGTCGACCTCGTGGCGGTGCGGTTCGAAGGAGCCCACCGACACCACCGTGGCACCGGGTTCCAGCAGGTCGGTCGCGACGACCGGCTCGGCGCTCAGCGTGCAGGTGGCGATGATCGCGGCGCCGCGGACGGCCTGCTCGGCGGTGTCCGCGGGGCGCACGTCGAGCCCGAGTTCGGCGGCGAGCTCGGCGGCGAGCGCCTCCCGCCGCTGCCGGTTCCGGCCGTGCACGCGGACGCTCCGCAGCTCCCGCACGCGGGCGATGGCGCGCACGTGCGCCCGGGCCTGCACGCCGGAACCGAGCACCGCGAGGTCGGCCGCCGCTCCGGGAGCGAGGGCGTCGACGGCGACCGCGCTGCCCGCCGCGGTGCGCAGCTCGGTGAGCGCGGTGCCCGCCAGGACCGCGCGCGGTCCGCCGGTGCGGGCGTCGAGCACCAGAAGGGTCCCCGAGATCACCGGCAGGTCCAGCTCGGCGTTGCCCGGGTGCACCGAGACGAGCTTGGCGACGGCGCCGTGCTCCGGCGAGACGGTGCCGAGGTAGCTCAGCGCGGTGCCGGTGCCGCTGGGCACCGAGACCTTCGGGGCGAGCCGCGCCCGGCCGTCGGCGAGCGCTTCGAACGCGGTCCGCTGCGAGCGGATCGCCGTGTCGAGGTCCAGGGCCGCGGTCACGTCCGCGTCGGTCCACATCAGGTCGGTCATCGGTTCCTCCGGTTCGCGGTTCCCCCGCAACCTGGCACGCGGGGCGGGGTGCTGGGAACGGGGTTCGGGCACCGGGCTCTCGGGATGCGGGCTCTAGGGACGCGGGGCCCCGGGACGCGCGGCGGACGATCTCGCGGAGCAATAGCATCGCTGTCGCTCAGAACGTCAGGAAATCACTCTTCTGATGCTCGATGTTCGAACGCCTGCGCGGTTACCGTGAGTTCCACGGCCGGTCGCACACCGCAGCCGGCAGTCCTCCGCCGCTCCGGCGGCTCCCCGCTCCGCCCTGCCCCGACGCCCCGGTACCCGATTTCCCGGTTCCCGACGAGCGACTCGCCGACCGGCCCCGGCCGCCGACGGCACGAGCGCGAGCACGCACCCGCAAGCACGCACGAGGAAGAGGTGGACCACGGTGTCGACGACGGTGAGTTCGGTGATCGGAGCAGGCGCGCACGAGGCGGCGACCGGGTCCGGCACCGGAGAGTACCTCTCCCGCAACCCCGCGCGGCTGGACGACGTGGTGGCGCGGGTCGAGCTCGGCGGAGCGGACGCGGTGCACGCCGCCGCGAAGGCCGCCCGCACCGCGCAGCGCGAGTGGGCGCAGGTGCCCGCTCCCGTGCGCGGCCGGGTCGTCGCCGAGCTCGGCAGGCTGGTCGAGGCGAACAAGGAGTCGCTCGCCCGGCTCGTGACCAAGGAGATCGGCAAGCCCTACGCCGAAGCGCTCGGCGAGGTCCAGGAGATCGTCGACACCTGCGACTTCTTCCTCGGCGAGGGCAGGCGGCTCTACGGGCAGACGGTGCCCTCCGAGATGCCGGACAAGCAGCTGTTCACCTTCCGGGTTCCGGTGGGCGTGGCAGCGGTGATCACCGCGGGGAACTTCCCGGTGGCGGTGCCGTCCTGGTACCTGGTGCCCGCCCTGCTCTGCGGCAACGCGGTGGTGTGGAAACCGGCCGAGTACGCCGCCGCGGCCGCGCGCGCCGTCGCCGAGCTGGCCTGGCGGGCCGGGGTGCCGCGCGGCGTGCTGAACCTGGTGTACGCCGACGGCGAGGCCACCTACGCCGGGCTGGAGACCGCGCTGCGCGACGGCCTGGTCGACAAGGTGGGTTTCACCGGCTCCAGCGCCGTCGGCTCGCGCATCGGCGAGCTGTGCGGCCGCTACGCCCAGAGCCCCTGCCTGGAGCTCGGCGGGAAGAACCCGATGGTGGTGGCCGCGGACGCCGACCTCGACCTGGCCGTGGAGGGCGCGCTGTTCTCCGGCTGGGGAACGGCGGGGCAGCGCTGCACCTCGCTCGGCAACCTGATCGTGCACCGGGACGTGCACGACGAGTTCGTGAGCAGGCTCGACCGCGCGCTGCGCGACGCGGTGATCGGCGACCCGGCGCAGGAGGTGCTCTACGGGCCGCTGCTCGACCAGAAGTTCGCCAACGGCTTCGAAGCGGTGCTGGACACCATCGCCGACCACCACCGGGTCCTGGGGTCCGAGTTCGTCGGGCGGATCCGCGGTGACGCGCCGCGCGCCGGGTTCTTGGGAGACCCGGAGGCCGGGCTGTTCTACCACCCCGTGCTGCTGGACGGCTTGCGGCCCGAGGACCACGTATTCGCCCAGGAGACCTTCGGCCCGATCGTCGGGGTCAGCACCTTCGACAGCCTGGACGAGGCGATCGAGCTCGGCGACGCGCCCGGATACGGCCTCTCCGCCGCCGTCTACACCACCGACCCGGCCACGGCCTTCCGGTTCCGCCAGGGCACCCGGGCCGGCATGGTCAGCGTGAACAACTCGACCTCCGGCGCGGAGGCGCACCTGCCGTTCGGCGGCAACGGGCGGTCCGGGAACGGCAGCAGGCAGTCGGGCATCTGGGTGCTCGACCAGTTCACCCGCTGGCAGTCGTTGAACTGGGACTTCTCCGGCAAGCTGCAGAAGGCCCAGATGGACGTGGCCACCGTCGAGCCGGACCGCGGCTACCGGTTGCCGCCCGAACTGGGCGGCACCGAGTGACCCCGCCGGGCCGGGCCGAGGTCGTCGTGATTGGTGGCGGGGCGATGGGCACCTCCATCGCCTTCCACCTCGCCGAGGCGGGAGCGGATGTGCTCCTGCTGGAACGCGGCGAACTCGGCTCCGGCAGCACGGGCAAGGCGGCAGGCGGGGTGCGGGCGCAGTTCTCCGACCCGGTCAACATCGAGCTCGGTGCGCGCAGCCTGCGCGCGTTCGCCCGCTTCGACGAACGGCCCGGCGGCTGCATCGACCTGCGCCGGAACGGCTACCTGTTCCTGCTCACCGATCCGGCGGACGTGGCGGCGTTCGAGGAGTCCGTGCGGCTGCAGAACGCCTGCGGTGTCCCCAGCCGGATGCTCACCGCACGGGAGGCGGGCGAGCTCTCGCCACCCGTGTCCGTGGAGGACGTGCTCGCCGGCGCCTTCTCCCCCACCGACGGGCACTGCACCCCGGACGGCGTGGTGCAGGGCTACGCCGCCGGAGCGCGCCGCTGCGGCGCGCGGATCCAGCGGCACTGCGCCGTGACCGGCATCGAGGTCACCGGCGGTGCGGTGACCGGGGTGCGCACCGACGCGGGCCCGGTCGCCACCTCCGCGGTGGTGTGCGCGGCGGGCGCCTGGTCGGCGGCCGTCGGCGCGATGGCCGGGGTCGAGCTGCCGGTCCGGCCGCTGCGGCGGCAGATCCTGGTCACCGAACCGGCACCCGGGTTGCCCGACCGGTTGCCGTTCACCATCGACTTCGGGACCGGCTTCTACTTCCACGAGGAGGGGCCCGGCCTGCTGATGGGCATGCCGGACCCGCTGGACAGCGCCGAGCCGCACCTCGACGACGGCTGGCTCGAACTGCTCGCGGACACCGTTGAACAGCGGGCACCGGCGCTGGCCGCGCTGGGCGCGGCGCACCGCTGGGCCGGGCTCTACGAACTGAGCCCCGACCACAACGCGCTGATCGGCTCGGCGGCGGAGGTGCGCGGGTTCCTGTACGCGACCGGTTTTTCCGGGCACGGCTTCCTGCAGAGCCCGGCGGTGGGCGAAGTGGTCCGCGACCTGGTGCTGGACCGGCCACCACCGGTCGACGTCAGCGGGCTCGGCGTGGACCGCTTCGCCCGCGACGAGCACCGCCCGGAACGCAATCTCGTCTGAGCACCCCGTCGGCGGACCCCTCGACCTCCGCTCGCGCGCGGAACCGTTCGATCCGCACCGGTGGCCGACCGACCGGACCGCCGAGCACGCCCCGGAACCCGCGCGGTTCCGCCATCGCAGCACGACGACATCACGCTGGAGGCAGCCGTGAACGACCCGTTGCAGTCGATCGACGAATGGGGCCCCGAGAAGATCGTCTGCGTCTCCGACTCCCGGACCGGGATGCGCGGCGTGCTGGTGGTGGACAACACCGCCCGGGGCACCGGCAAGGGCGGCATCCGGATGAGCCCCGCGGTGACGGTCACCGAGATCGCCCGGCTGGCCCGGGTGATGACGTGGAAGTGGGCCGCCGCCGACCTGTTCCACGGCGGTGCGAAGGCGGGCATCGTCGCCGACCCGGCCGCGCCGGACAAGGAGCGCGTGGTGCGCGCGTTCGCGCGCAAGCTCGCCGACCAGATCCCCGCCAGCTACGTCGCGGGCCTGGACATGGGCATGACCGAGCGGGACGCCGCGATCATCCAGGACGAGCTCGGCGACCGGGGCGCCGCCGTCGGGGTGCCCGAGGTGCTGGGCGGCGTGCCCTACGACGAGCTCGGCGTCACCGGGCACGGCGTCGTGGCCGCGTTGGACGCGGCGCTCCGGCTGCGCGGCCGGCCGATCGCCGGGGCGCGGGTGTCGGTCCAGGGGTTCGGCGCGGTCGGCGCGGCCGCCGTCCGCCGCCTGCACGAGCTCGGTGCGCAGGTCGTCGCGCTGTCCACAGTGGACGGAGCGGTGCACGACCCGGACGGGCTGGACGTGCCGTGGTGGCTGGCGCGCCGCACCGAGCACGGCGACGCCTGCGTGCGCGACGCCCCGGCGGTCAAGCGGCTCGACCGCGGCGCCGAACTGCTCGTCGACTGCGACGTGCTGCTGCCCGCGGCCGGGCAGGACGTGCTCGGCGCAGAGCTCGCCGCCGAGGTCCGCGCCGACCTCGTGGTCGAAGGCGCCAACCTGCCGACCACGCCGGGAGCCCGCGCGGTGCTGGCCGACCGCGGGATCACCGTCGTGCCGGACTTCATCGCCAACGCCGGGGGTGCCATCGCCGCCGGATTCGCGATGGACGCGCGCCGGTCCGCGTTCCGCCCCGCCGCGGACCGGATCCTCGACGAGGTCGCCGAGCGCTGCCGCGACAACACCTCCCTGGTGCTGCGCTCCGCGCGGGACCGCGGCCTCGATCCGCGCACCGCCGCGCTGGACCTGGCGCAGGACCGGGTGCGGGCGGCGATGGAACTGCGCGGCCGGTCGGCGCGGGCCGAGGCGGAACCGATCGGCGCGGGTGGCTGATCAGCGTGCTCAACCCGATCCACCTGCGGACCCTGCAGGAATGCGTGCGCACCGGCTCCTTCGCGGAGGCGGGCCGGGCACTGGGCTACACCGCCTCGGCGGTGTCCCAGCAGATGGCGCTGCTCGAACGCGCCGTCGGGGCTCCGCTGTTCGAGCGCTCGGCGCGCAGCGCCCGCTGCACCGCGCTCGCCGTCCGGCTGACCGAACGCAGCCGGGACGCGCTGGGGGCGCTGGAATCCCTCGAACGCGAGGTGCGCGCGATGGTCAGCGGCGAGGAGGGCAGCCTGCGGCTGGCCGGTTTCGCCACCGCCAACGCCCGCATCCTGCCCGGCGTGCTCGCCTCGGTGCTCGAACGGCGCCCGCACGCGGAACTGCAGCTGGACGAAGGCGAACCGGACGAGGTGGTGGACAGCGTGCTCGACGGCGTGCTCGACGCCGCGGTGGTGTTCGAGTACGACCTGGACCCGCGCCAGTGGCCCGCGGAGCTGCGGGTGGACGAAGTGGTCTCCGAACCGATGCGGCTGGTGCTGCCCGCCGGGCACCGGCTGACCGGCGCGGCGGAGATTCCGCTGCACGAACTGGCCGACGAACCGTGGATCTGCACCCGCCGGGACACTTCGGGGGCGCGATCCCTGGTGCGGCTGGCCGCCGCGAGCGGGTTCGTCCCGCGGATCACCTTCCGCAGCAACGACTACTCGGTGATCCGGGACCTGGTGGCCCGCGGCATGGGCGTCGCGCTGCTGCCCGGACTCGCGCTCGGCGCCGGGTCGGTGCGGATCATCCGGCTCGCGGGCCGGCAACCGCAGCGCCGGGTGCGCGCGCTGTACCGCAAGGAGAACACCAACCCGCTGCTGCCGATCGCGCTGGACTGCCTGCACCGAGCGGGCGCGGACCTCGCCGAGCGCTGGGCGGGCGAGGGCGAGTTCCCCGTGTGGCCCGACGGCGCCGAACCCGGCCGAGAACCCGCCGCCCCGCCGGAAGGACCGGTCGACCTGCGGTGGCACGACACCGAACCGGAAGCGGGCGCGGGTCCCGTGGTCGGTGCCCGAGCGGAACGGAGTGATCATGAACCACGTCGGTGAGCAGGTCGAGCAGATCGACGAGCACTTCCGCACCGCGGTGGCGGAACTCGCGCCGGGCGACGAGCCCGGCCCCGCCGACGGTCCCGTCTCTGATACCGCACTGCTGGACCTGTTCGACGCGCAGGCCGGGAGCAGGCACCTGGACTTCGCCGCGCGGTCGCTGGGCCGCCGCAAGCTCGGCTTCTACAGCATCGGTTCCAGCGGGCACGAGTCGAACGCCGCGGTCGCGGCCGCGCTGCGGCCCACCGATCCGGCGCTGCTGCACTACCGCTCCGGGGCGTTCTACCTGCGTCGGGCCGCACAGGTTCCGGGGCACGACGCGCTGCGGGACGTGCTGCTCGGCGTCGTCGCTTCCGCGGAGGAACCGATCTCGGCGGGCAGGCACAAGGTCTTCGGGCACGGCGAGCTCGGCATCGTCCCGCAGACCTCCACCATCGCCTCGCACCTGCCGCGGGCCACCGGGCTGGCGTTCGCGCTGGGCCGCGCCGAGCGGCTCGGGCTGCGCTGCGAGTGGCCGCCGGACTCGGTGGTGGTGACCAGCTTCGGCGACGCCTCCGCGAACCACTCCACCGCGCTCGGCGCGATCAACGCCGCGGCGCACACCGCGCACCAAGGTCTGCCGGTGCCGCTGCTGCTGGTGTGCGAGGACAACGGGATCGGCATCAGCGTGCGCACCCCACCGGACTGGATCGCCGCGGCGCGGCACCCGGCGCTGCGCTATTCCACTTCGGACGGTGCCGATCCGGTCCGCTGCCTGGAGATCGCGGCCGAGCTGGCGGACTGGGTGCGGGTGCACCGGCGGCCCGCGCTGCTGCACCTGCGCACGGTCCGGCTGATGGGGCACGCCGGTTCCGACGTCGAATCGGGCTACCGCACGAGGTCCGAGATCCTCGCCGACCACGCGCGAGACCCGCTGCTGGCCACCGCGACCGCGCTGGTGCGCCGCGGCGTCCGCTCCCCCGGCGCGGTGCTGGAGCGCTACGAGGCCGCGCGCGCCGCGGTCGCCCGCACCGCAGAGCAAGTGCTGTCCCGGCCGAAGCTCGCCGACCGCGCCGAGGTGATGGCCGCGATCGCCCCGGCGCATCCCGCGGCGGTGCGCGACCGGGCGACCCGCGTCGAACCGGGGCGCGCGGCGCACTTCGGCACCGCGCCACCGGAATCGGAAGGCCCGCTCACCCTCGCCGAGTCGATCAACCGCGGGTTGGCGGACGCGTTGGCCACCGATCCCGGGGTGCTCGTGTTCGGCGAGGACGTGGGGACCAAGGGCGGGGTGTACGGGGTGACGCGCGGCCTGCGCCGGAGCTACGGCGGGCTACGCGTGTTCGACACCCTGCTCGACGAGCAGAGCATCCTCGGCACCGCCCTCGGCAGCGGGCTGGCCGGGATGCTGCCGATCCCGGAGATCCAGTACCTCGCCTACCTGCACAACGCGGCGGACCAGCTGCGCGGCGAGGCGGCGACGCTGGGGTTCTTCTCCGACGGACGGTTCCGCAACCCGATGGTGGTGCGGATCGCGGGCTACGGCTACCAGAAGGGGTTCGGCGGGCACTTCCACAACGACAACTCGGTGGCGGCGCTGCGGGACATCCCCGGCCTGGTGGTGGCCTCCCCGTCCCGGCCGGAGGACGCCGCGGCGATGCTGCGCACCTGCGTGGCCGCGGCGCGCGAGGACGGGCGCGTATGCGTGTTCCTCGAACCGATCGCGCTCTACCACGAGCGGGACCTGCACGAGCCGGGCGACGACGGCTGGCGCGCCCGGTACCCGGCGCCGAGCGAGGAGCACGTGCCGATCGGCCGGGCCCGCACCCACGGCGACGGCGGCGAGCTGACCCTGGTGACCTTCGGCAACGGCCTGCCCAGGTGCCTGCGGGTGGCGCGGCGCCTGCGCCGCGAGGGCGCGGGTGTCCGGGTGCTGGACCTGCGCTGGCTGAGCCCGCTGCCCGCCGCCGACCTGCTCGCCGCGGCCCGGGCGACCGGCCGGGTGCTGGTGGTCGACGAGACCCGCCGCAGCGGCGGCGTCTCCGAACCGGTGGTGACGGCGCTGGTCGACGGCGGTTTCACGGGACCGATCGCCCGCGTGACCAGCGCGGACAGCTTCATCCCGCTCGGCGCCGCCGCAGGGCACGTGCTGCTGGACGAGCAGACCGTGGAGGACGCCGCCCGAGACCTCCTCCGCGGGCGACCGAGATGAGCTACCGCACCCGAGCCCCAGCAGAGCCGAGCGCGGCCCGATCGATCGACCGAGGCTGGGCGAACGAGGAGATCACCCCTCCGGCGTGCCGAAGACCTTGCCGGGGTTGAAGATCCCCGCCGGGTCGAGGCCGTTCTTCACCGCGTGGTGCATGCCGACCACGGTGGGCCCGAGCTCGTCGTGCAGGCCCGCCCGCTTGAGCAGGCCGATGCCGTGCTCGCCGCTGACGGTGCCGCCGAGGGCGATGGCGTCGGCGACGATGTCGTCGAACGCGCGTTGCGCCCGCGTCCGCGCCGCCTCGTCCCCGGCCGGGGTGATGATCAGCGGGTGCAGGTTGCCGTCCCCGGCGTGCGCGATGTTCGCGATGAGGGTGTCGTGCCGCTGCGCGGCCGCCTCGACCTTCGCGAGCATGTCCGGCACCAGGGCTCGCGGCACGCACACGTCCTCGGTGAGCAGCGGGCCGAGCCGTTCCAGCGCCGGGTACGCCAACCTGCGCGCGGCGAACAGGGCGTCGGCTTCGTGCTGGTCGGTGGAGGCGGCGCTGAAGGTGGCGCCGCCCTTCTCGAAGCACTCGACGAGCGTGGCGACCTCCTGCTCACCCGCCTCGCCCGGAGTGTCGGAGCGGCCGAGCAGCAGCACTTCGGCTTCGTCGCTGAGACCCATGTTCTTCCACTCGTCCACGGCGCGCAGGCAGTGCCGGTCGAGCAGTTCCAGCGCGGAGGGCACCACGCCCGAGGCCGCGACGGCGGCGACGGCTTCCCCGGCGGCGACGAGCGAGTCGAAGTAGCCGACGACGGTGCGTTCCGGGGCGCGCACGCCCGGCAGCAGCTTGACGGTGATCTCGGTGATGATGCCGAGGGTCCCTTCGGAGCCGACGAACAGCCCGCACAGGTCGTAGCCGGTGACGCCCTTCGCGGTGCGCCGTCCGAGGCGCACGACCTCGCCGCTGCCGACGACGGCTTCGAGCCCGAGCACGTAGTCCCGGGTGACGCCGTACTTCACGCAGCACACCCCACCGGCGTTGGTGGCGACGTTGCCGCCGATCGTCGACCAGGGCGAGCTGGCCGGGTCCGGCGGGTACCAGGCGCCGTGTTCACGGCAGGCGGCCCGGAAGTCGTCGTTGACCACGCCGGGCTGGGTGACGGCGAGCTGCTCCCGCGGGTTGATCTCGAGGATCCGGTTCATCCGCTCGAAGGAGATCAGCACGCAGCCGTCGAGGGCGTTGGCACCGCCGGAGAGGCCGGTACCGGCGCCGCGCGGCACCACGGGCACGCCGAGTTCGTGGCAGACCTGCACGACCGCCACCACGTCGTCGGTGCTCTCCGGGCGCACGACGGCGGCGGGGGTGCCGTGCGGGGCCCACTCGGCTTCGTCGTGGGCGTACCGGCCGACGGAGTCCGGGTCGGTCACCAACCGCTGTTCCGGTACCCGTGCCCGCAGCGCCGCGAGCGTGCTCTCCGTGTCCATCACGCCTCCGTTCCCACCTGACTTCCCCCCCCACGTTAACCCGGTGCGGTGACACCACCCAGCACCGTTCCGGAAAACGCGATCATGGTCTCCCCCGCGGACGCCCCCGGCCCCGCCGCAGGTGAACGGCCCACCGTCCGCTCTCGGCGAGTCCTACGAGCCCGGTTCCGGCACGACGGCGACAGGTGCGTTCGCCCATCGCCGTCGGACGAACGGGGTGCTCACCTGAGGCCGCGCAGCGGCCGCGACGGACGGGTCAGGGGTGGTGCCAGTGGTCGGAGCCGACGAGGTCCAGGAAGCCCCGCCAGCGTTCCGGGGAGACGCGCAGCCGCGCGCCGTGCGGTTGCTTGGAGTCGCGGATGAGGGTGACATCGGCGCAGCGGGCGACCTCGACGCAGTTGCCGACCGAGCCGCTGCGGCTGCTGCGGAGCCATTTCTCGGACATGCCGGCCCTCTCTGCTGGAGACGGGTGACAGGTCCATCTTCGTTGCTGCCGCGGCGTGTTCCAGTGGGCACCTGCAGTAACACCGTGCGCCGAGCGAAGACGGGCGCTGCACCGTTCGCCCGGCCCGGCGGCGCTGTCCGGTTCGGCCGGGCGAACCGACCGGCGGCCCCCAGCACCTGGCGGCACGAACCGGCGACCGCGCGACGCTCGACCGGACGACCCGGCGACCGCACGAACGCCTCGGCGGTGCGCACCACCTGGCCGCAGCGGTCGGGCCGGTCTTACCGGGTGGGGCTGCGGCGGCGGGCTGCGGCGTACGCGCGAGGTTCGCCGGCGCTACTGGCTGGCAAGAACGGGTGGACGCTGCCGGAGGTGACCGGCGATGCCGGCCCGGATGGGACGCAGCGGCTGCCGAATGTCGCGACCTCGGATGCCGACGGGTCCGCGATGACCTACGCGCGCACTCCGCATCCTCGGGTACGCCTGCCTCGCGACACCGGGCCGGGTTCGACGATCCACGACTTCGGCACTACCGGCGAAGACACGAACCAGATCACCGAACCCGGCTGGAGCACCAACGGTTCACAGGGACTCGCCGGGCGCCGGATAGCGGTAGTCGCTGTCGGTGGCTTGCGCGAGCCAGTTGTTGATGCTCCGCAGGCCGCGCTCGTTGAGCATGGCATCGTGGATCGCGAACGCGCGTCGCGGGTGCACAGCGTTGACGAACTCGACGGCTTCCGCGAGTTTCAGCCAGGACGCGTGGGCCGGAACGAGCAGCGTCTCCACCGGCTGCCCGGGCACGTGCAGCGAATCGCCGGGGTGGTAGAGCGAACCGTCGACCAGATAGCCCAGGTTCGCGCAGCCGGGCTGTCCGTTGTGGACGGCTGCGTGCGGGCTGCCGAACGCGAGCACCGGGAAACCCGCTGCGGTGAACGCTTCGCCGGAAGAGACGCCGACGAAGTCCACACCGGTGATGGCGGCGCCGGCCGGCGCGTAGACCGGAACGCGGAGCCCCGCCAAGCGGAGGACGTCGATGTGGTCCGCGTGCTCATGGGTCACGAGCACGGCGTCCGCGCCGATGAGCGCCCCCGGCTCACTCCAGGTCCCCGGATCGATGACCAGGACCCTGCCCTCGTGTTCCAGCCGTACGCAGGCATGGGTGAACTTGGTGATCCGCACGGCCGCAGTGCCGCATTCCTCGGTTACCGGTCGCGGCGGTTCTCCTCGCCCGAGACTGCGCGGAAATCCGGCGAGCAGGACCGTTCGGTCAGCCCCGTGCACTGGACCGGTTCGAGTCCGCTGCCCCGCTCCCGGACCAACGGCACGATCGAACGCTTCGCCCACACCCCGACCGCGGCAGCCGGGCCACGTCCGGCACCACCCCAGGCCGCTACCAGCAGCAATCCGATCACGAAAGGTGAAGATCACGAACTGCTGCTGGAGCATCGGCCGCTCGAACCACCGGACCGACGACCCGACCGGCAGCGCGAACGGTGCCGCCGCGGGTCAGGAGTTGCGCGCGATGATCTGGTCGATGAGCTCCCCGCCGGGGAAGTCCATCAGCACGACCCCGGTGCGCGGCACGTCGTTGCCCGCGAGGTGTTCGAGCGCGTGGTCGTTGACGCCGCGGATGCCGCCGGTGCCGCAGGCCACGGTCTTCGGGTCGGCGCCGAGGCTGGATCCGCTGCTGAAGTTCCAGAACATCTCGCCGGAGTCGGCGCCGTTCGTCTTGTCCCAGTGGTCGCGGACGTGGTTCCACTTGGTCTCGATGTCGCCGATGGTCGGCACCTGGTACTCGTCCTGCACGTACTCGCCCCAGTTGTCGTTGGTGAACTGGGACAGCCCGTACCCGTCGACGAGCCCGCCCTGCGCTTCCTGCAGCGAGCCGAGGACGATCTTCCCGCGCACCGAGCCGAGGTCCGGCATCCCGTCGTCGGCGGGGTTGAGCAGCCGCCCGCCGTTCGGGTCGTTGTCCCGGTACCAGTCGAGGATCTCGGCGGTGTCCTTGGAGCTGTTCTCGTCGGTGCAGGACCCGATGTCGCCGGTGCACTCGGCCTTGAGCCGCAGCACGATCGCCTCGCCGGGGTGCGCGGCGAGGAAGCCGTCGGCCTTGGCAAGCACGTCGGCGAAGTTGGCGTTCTGGTAGAAGGTGCCGTGGTGGATGGTGAACAGGTCGTCCACCTTCCGCACCCGGATGTCGATGGCGCGAACCCCGGCGTCGAGCTGCGCGGTGAGCGTTTCCGCGCTGTCGCCGTGGTCCTCCTGGGTCTGGGTGATGTCGCCGCCGTGCAGCGAGAGCGTGTCGTGGGTGCCGGGGATGGACAGCGCGGCGAGGCTGGTGTCGTCGGGCAGCCCGCCCATCCAGTCGGGGTGCGAGGCGTCGGTGAGGGTTTCGCAGTAGGCCGTGGCGGCCTGCGCGGTCCCGGCGGGCACGAGGGTCACGGCGAGCGCCGCCGCGAACGTGACGGCGATGCGGGCGGTGGTCGAGGCGGTGGTCATGCGGCGATGATCGCGCCACCACCGCCGCTCCCGGGCCCTCCTGGCGACATCCCGCCAGGCCGTTCACCCGCCGAAGCGCCCGCGCACCACCGAGTTCAGGAATCCGTGCCACCGCGCCGCCGGAATCCGCAGCCACGCGCCGTCAGGTTCCTTGGAGTCCCGCACCCGGGTCTCGGCGGGGGCGATGGCCACTTCGACGCAGTTGCCGTTGGAGCCGCTACGGGTGCTCTTGCGCCACACCTCAGCCATCAGACTTCGCCCAGTTCCTCGCAGATCCGCCGGATGAGCTTCGCAGAGCTCTGCTCGCACAGCGCTTTCGAATCGATATCTTCCACTCCGCTGATGAAGGGTCCAACGTCCTGGGGGGCGAGTCAGGAAGAGCCCGACTCGACGCGCTTCGACGTACACGTGGGGTTCGCGCGCCGGGAACTCGAGCACGACGAAAGCACCGTCCAACCCGGCGTGGACCCCTGCATCGCGCGGCACGACCTGAATTCGGACTCGCGGGTTCTCCTGAACCCGGTTCAGGTGCTCGAGCTGGTGGCGGGTGGCCGTGTTCCCGCCGATCACTCGGCGCAGCGCGAACTCGTCGACGAGGAAGCGCACCGACGGGCCGTCCGGCCGGGTCAACAACGCCTGCCGAGCCAGCCTCGTCGATAGCAGCCATTCGGCATCGTTCCCGGTTCCGATGACGGCGCGGGCGTACTCAGGTGTCTGCAGCAGTCCCGGCGCCAGGCCGAGGGAGACATCGGTGATCTCCGAAGCCCGCGTCTCCAACGCCACCAGGCTGGTGATCTGCTGCGCGGTGGCGGGTCCGGTCGCCAACCAGGCGGTGCTGAAGTCGGTGCCGTCCACGTGCTCGATCAGCTGGTCGCGGCGCCTTCCGGTGATGCCGTACACGGCGCACAGGGCGATGACCTCTTCCGGTTCCGGTGTCCGCGTCCCGAGTTCGGTGCGGGCGATGGAGGTGTGCGAGACACCGATCCGTTCGGCCACCGATCGGGTGGACATCCGGCATTCCTCGCGGGCCTTGCGCAGACCCGCGCCCAGCCCCACCTGACGCACCTTGCTCCCCGCCGCACCGGCCTACCTCCGCTTCCGCGCGTTCCGTAGGCACACTTCGTGAAACAGCTGATACACCAGCGATTCTCACCCCGATTTGCAACCGGCTGCCGTGCCGGCCGGAAGGCTTCTAGCGTGCGCTTCACGCAATCGGTTGATCATGAGGAGCGAGCGTGGCGAACGAGGGATGGCGCATTCCGGCAGAGATGGATCCGGCGAGCGCGGAGGTGGTGCTGAGCGTCGCGACACCGCGTTCGGTGGCGCTGCGGCAGGGAGAGGCGGCGATCGAGCTGACCACCGCGCAGCTCGGTGAGCTGGCCGACCGGGCGTTCTACCTGCACGAGCTGATGCGTGCCGAGCAGTCCGACGTGGCGGAGGGGTGGCAGCCCACCTGGTGAGAGCCGCGACGTGGGCGGCGGGAGCACGCGCGCCGGAAGGATTACCTTGCCCGTATGGGTGTCGGGGTGGACGAGCTGGTCGCGGGCGGTCCGCGGATCTTGGACGGCGGGCTGGCGACGGCGCTGGAGGCGCGGGGCGCGGACCTGTCCGGCGGGTTGTGGTCGGCGCGCTACCTGGTGGACGCGCCGGACGACGTCGTGGCGACGCACGAGGACTTCTTCGCCGCGGGCGCGGAGGTCGCGAAGTCCGCCGGGTACCAGGCGAGCTTCGAGGGGTTCGCGGCGCACGGCATCGGCCGCGAGCAGGCGGCGGAGCTGATGCGGCGCAGCGTGGAGCTCGCGCAGGAGGCCGCGCACCTGGCGCCGGTGCCGCACCGGGTGGGCAAGACCGCGGCGCACCGCACCGGCCGGTTCGTGGCCGCCTCGGTGGGCCCGTACGGGGCGGTGCTCGCGGACGGCTCCGAGTACCGCGGCCGCTACGGGTTGGGGCACCGCGAGCTGGTGGCGTTCCACCGCGCGCGGATGGAGGTCTTCGCCGAGGCCGCGCCGGACCTGTTCGCGCTGGAGACGGTGCCGGACGTCGACGAGGCGGCCGCGCTGCTGGACGCGTTGAGCGGGCTCGGCGTCCCGGCCTGGCTGTCGTACACGATCTCCGGGGAGCGCACCCGCGCCGGCCAGCCCTTGGACGAGGCGTTCGCGCTCGTGGCCGGGCGGGACGACGTGCTCGCGGTCGGGGTGAACTGCTGCTCCCCCGCGGACGCGACCCGCGCGGTGCCGGTGGCGCGGGCGGTCACCGGCAAACCCGTGGTGGTGTACCCGAACAGCGGCGAGGGCTGGGACGCGGTGCACCAGCGGTGGACCGGCACCTCGCGGTTCGACCCGGCGCTGGTGGACCGGTGGGTCGCCGACGGTGCCGCACTCGTCGGCGGCTGCTGCCGGGTGTCCCCCGCCGACATCGCCGCGATCGCCGAACGCCTGCGCTGACGAGAACGGACCGCTCGGCCCAAGGGAGTGGCCGAGCGGTCCGTTCGATGCGCGGCGCCGAACGCCGGTCCCAGAGTGGCGCACGACCAGGCATCAAGCCCGCGCCACCGTTCTCATCTGCTTCCCGTCAGCGGCGGAGCCGCTGAGCCGCCGACGACGTATGCAGCCGACCCACCCGCGGGTTCTCAGCGGTTCTCTCGCGAGGACAGCGTTTCCCTCGTGGCGGAGCCACTCGGGAAAAAGATCCCGCAGCAAGGGGGCCGCTGAGGTTCCGCCACCCGCCCACTACGGAGGAAGACCCGAGCAAAGGCCCCTCAGGCCGCCCGCTGGGCCGGCGCCCAGTAGTCGATCATCTCGGCGAACACCTCGAACGCGGGCTTCGAGTACCCGTACGGGGCTTCCAGGTGCAGGCTCAGCGGGAACCCGAGCCCCGCCACGCCATCGATGACGCTCTTGTACAGGTCGAGCAGCTTGCGCTTGCGCTCCTCGAAGCTCAACCCGGTGATGGAGGCGACGAACCGCTGCTCGGCTTCGACCGCCGGGTTGCCCGGGTCCTGGATGAGCCAGTCGATGAGGCCGCGCTTGGCCTCCACGCCCGGTACGAAGCCGAACGACAGCAGGATCTCCGGCCGGTGCGGTGTCTTCGCGGCGAACTCCCGCAGGAATCCGACGATGGCGTCCGAGTACAGCAGCTGCGTCATGCCGTAGTTGGCGCCGCGTTCGCACTTGAAGTTGAACCGGCCGTGCTCGCCCTCGCGGGTCGGGATGAGGATGGAACCGCGGTTCGGCACCACGTCCTGGAACTTGGCGAGCGCGTCGGTGGGCGGCACCCCGCCGCCTTCGCCGTCGGACATGGTGCGGGGCACGCCGACGAACGCGATGCCCTCCATGCCCGCCTTGCGCAGGTCCACCAGCCGGTCGCCGAGCTGCTGCTCGTCGAGGAAGGCGGTGACCTGGGTGCACAGCCCCTTCACGTCGCCGATCTCCGGGCGCACCGCGTTCCAGAAGTCGATGACGTCCATCTTCGGCTTCATCTCGATCGGGCGGTCGTCGTCCTCGGCGATGATGCCCGGGATCATCAGGTGGCCGATGCGGTCGGCGAGCCCGGCAGCGCGGCTGTTCTCGGCCACCTTGCGGCCTTCCGCCACGGCCTTCTCGTGTCCACCGTCGAGGTCGGGCGGTGCCAGTTCGAGTGCGATCGTGTCCATGTCGGCCTCAGGCCTTCCTTCCTCGCGGGTCCTCGCGAACCCGCCCGGCCGCGCGCGTGGGGGCCGGGCGCGTGCGGACCGCGACCGGAAATCGGGTTCGAGGGACGGGAGCGGGAGGGCGCCGACCCCTCGACGGGTCTTGTCGTGGCAGGCGGGGGCCGCCACCGCCCGGGACGAGGTCCGGGCGGTGGCGCCCACGCGGGGCTGGTCCGCGGTGGCGGATCAGTACCGGTAGTGCTCCGGCTTGTACGGGCCGTCCACGTCGACGCCGATGTACTCGGCCTGCGCCTTGGTCAGCTTGGTGAGCTTGACGCCGAGTGCGTCCAGGTGCAGGCGGGCGACCTTCTCGTCCAGGTGCTTGGGCAGCACGAAGACGTCCTTGCCGTACTCGCCGGGCTTCGTCCACAGCTCGATCTGCGCCAGGGTCTGGTTGGTGAACGAGTTGGACATGACGAAGCTCGGGTGCCCGGTGGCGTTGCCCAGGTTCAGCAGCCGGCCCTCGGACAGCACCAGGATGGAGTGGCCGTCGGTGAAGGTGAACTCGTGCACCTGCGGCTTGATCTCGACCTTCTTGATGCCCGGGGTCTTCTCCAGACCGGCCATGTCGATCTCGTTGTCGAAGTGGCCGATGTTGCCCACGATGGCCTGGTGCTTCATCTTCGCCATGTGGTCGGCGGTGATGATGTTGAAGTTGCCGGTCGTGGTGATGAAGATGTCGGCGAACTCGACGACCTCGTCGAGGGTCTTGACCTCGTAGCCCTCCATCGCTGCCTGCAGCGCGCAGATCGGGTCGATCTCGGTGACGATCACGCGAGCGCCCTGGCCGCGCAGCGACTCGGCGGAGCCCTTGCCGACGTCGCCGAAGCCGGCGATCACGGCGACCTTGCCGCCGATCAGGGTGTCGGTGGCGCGGTTGATGCCGTCGACGAGCGAGTGGCGGCAGCCGTACTTGTTGTCGAACTTCGACTTGGTGACCGAGTCGTTGACGTTGATCGCCGGGAACAGCAGCTCACCGGTCTTCACCAGCTCGTAGAGCTTGTGCACGCCGGTGGTGGTCTCCTCGGTGACGCCCTTGATCTCGGCGGCGAGCTTGGTGAAGCGGTCCTTGCTCTTCGCCAGGCTGTTGCGCAGCGTCTCCAGGACGACCTTGAACTCGTCCGGGTCGTCGTCGGTGGCCTGCGGGACCGCACCGGCGGCCTCGAACTCGACGCCCTTGTGCACGAGCAGGGTGGCGTCGCCGCCGTCGTCGAGGATCATGTTGGCGACCTTGCCGTCGCCGAACTCCCACAGCTGGTCGGTGCACCACCAGTAGTCGGCGAGGGTCTCGCCCTTCCAGGCGAAGACCGGGACGCCGGCGGGCTTGTCCGGGGTGCCGTTCTTGCCGACGACGACCGCCGCGGCGGCCTCGTCCTGGGTGGAGAAGATGTTGCAGGACACCCAGCGCACCTCGGCGCCGAGCTCGACCAGGGTCTCGATGAGCACCGCGGTCTGCACCGTCATGTGCAGCGAACCCGCGATCCGCGCGCCCTTGAGCGGCTTGGAGTCCGCGTACTCCCGGCGAGTAGCCATCAGACCGGGCATCTCGTGCTCGGCCAGCCGGATCTGGTGCCTGCCGGCCTCGGCCAGGCTCAGGTCGGCGACGGCGAACTCGATGCCGTTGGCCTTCTGCAGCTTCGCGCTCATGATTTCCTTTCTAGAGTTCCCTGCTCGGGTTTCATCCCTGTCAGGGCGCTTTCCCTGCTCGGGTTTTCCGCGGCACGGGGGGCCGGGCCCCCCGCGGCGGACCGGGGCGCGGCCGCGCCCCGGGCCCCGGCGGTGTATATGTGGCAACCCGGGGGGGGG
>NZ_JAIUKC010000073.1:0-3901 GCF_020177435.1 Saccharopolyspora sp. 7B
TTTTTTCTTTCTAGTCGCCCGTGGCGGGTTTTCCCCCCGGGGGGGGGGTTTCCCGGGGGGGGGGGGCCCGCCCCCCGGGGGGGGCCCGGGGGGGGCGGGGGGGGGGGGGGCCCCCCCGCGGCCTCATGTGTTGAAGTACTTCGCCTCGGGGTGGTGGGCGATGATCGCGTCGGTGGACTGCTCCGGGTGCAGCTGGTACTCCTCGGACAGCTCCACGCCGATGCGTTCGCTCTCCAGCAGTTCGACGATCTTCGCCCGGTCCTCGATCTCGGGGCAGGCGCCGTAGCCGAACGAGTAGCGAGCGCCGCGGTAACCGAGCTTGAAGAACTCGGTCACATCCGACGGGTCCTCTTCGGACACCGCGCGGCCGCTGGACCACAGCAGTTCCCGCCGGACCCGGCGGTGCCAGTACTCGGCGAGCGCCTCGGTCAGCTGCACGCCCATCCCGTGGATCTCCAGGTAGTCCCGGTAGGAGTTCTTCGCGAACAGCTCGTTGGCGTAGTCGGCGATGGGCTGGCCCATCGTGACCAGCTGCATCGGCAGCACGTCGACCTGCCCGGTCTCCAGCGCCTTCTCCCTGGTGCGGAAGAAGTCGGCGAGGCTGAGCCTGCGGTCGCGCTGCTGGCGCGGGAACGTGAACCGGGTGCGTTCGGGAGCGTCCGGCTCCTCCTTGTCCAGCACGATCACCGAGTTCCCCTCGGTGACGACCGGGAAGTACCCGTAGACGACCGCGGCGTGCTGCAGGATGCCCGCGGTGGCCAGCTCGTCCATCCAGTAGCGCAGCCGCGGCCTGCCCTCGGATTCGACGAGTTCCTCGTACGACGGCCCTTCGCCCTTGCGGGCGCCGCGCAGCCCCCACTGGCCGAAGAACGTGGCGCGCTCGTCGAGCAGCGCCAGGTAGTCGGCGGTGGGCACGCCCTTGACGACGCGCGATCCCCAGAACGGCGGGGTCGGCACCGGAGCGTCACCGTCCACATCGGACCGGACGGTGTCGTCGTAGAGGTCGGGCAGCGGGCCCTGCTCGGCCTTGCGCTTCTCGGCGATGCGCTTGGAGCGCTCGTGGCGCTCCTTGCGCTCGGCCTTCTTCGCCTCCTCGGCCTCGCTGATCTCCGGGGAGTCGCCGCGCTTGATGGCCATCAGCCGGTCCATCAGGTTGAGGCCCTCGAAGGCGTCCTTCGCGTAGCGGACATCGCCCTGGTAGACCTCGTCGAGGTCGTTCTCCACGAACGAGCGGGTCAGCGCCGCGCCGCCCAGCATCACCGGGTACTTCTCGGCGATGCCGCGCTCGTTCATCTCCTTCAGGTTGTCCTTCATGATCACAGTGGACTTCACCAGCAGGCCGGACATGCCGATCACGTCGACCTTGTTCTCGTCCGCCGCGTCCAGGATCGCGTTCACCGGCTGCTTGATGCCGATGTTGACCACGTCGTAGCCGTTGTTGGACACGATGATGTCGACGAGGTTCTTGCCGATGTCGTGCACGTCGCCCTTGACCGTGGCCAGCAGCAGCTTGCCCTTGCCGCCGGAGTCGTCCTTCTCCATGTGCGGTTCGAGGTAGGCCACCGCGGTCTTCATCGTCTCCGCGGACTGCAGCACGAACGGCAGCTGCATCTGCCCGGAGCCGAACAGGTCGCCGACGACCTTCATCCCCGCTAGCAGGTTCTCGTTGACGATCTGCAGCGGCGCCTTCTCCTGCATGGCGGCGTCGAGGTCCGCCTCCAGGCCATTGCGCTCGCCGTCGACGATGCGCTTCTCCAGCCGCTCGAACAGCGGCAGCTTCGCCAGCTCCTCCGCGCGGGAGGCGCCTGCCGAGGACGCGGTCTTGCCCTCGAACAGCTGCATCAGCTTCTGCAGCGGGTCGTAGTCCTCGGTGCGGCGGTCGTAGACCAGGTCCAGGGCGACCTGGCGCTGCTCCTCGTCGATCTTGCTCATCGGCAGGATCTTGGAGGCGTTCAGGATCGCCGAGTCCAGGCCGGCCTCGCGGCACTCGTTGAGGAACACCGAGTTCAGCACCTGCCGCGCGGCCGGGTTCAGGCCGAACGACACGTTGGACAGGCCCAGCGTGGTCTGCACCCGCGGGTGGCGGCGCTTGAGCTCCCGGATGGCCTCGATGGTCTCGATGCCGTCCCGGCGCACCTCCTCCTGACCGGTGGTGATCGGGAAGACCAGGCAGTCGATGATGATCGCCGACTCGTCCAGGCCCCAGGTGCCGGTGATCTCGGCGATGAGCCGCTCGGCGATCCGCAGCTTCCACTCGGCGGTGCGGGCCTGGCCCTCCTCGTCGATGCACAGCGCGACGACGGTGGCGCCGTGCTCGCGCACCATCGCCATCACCTTCTGGAACCGCGAGTCCGGCCCGTCGCCGTCCTCGTAGTTCACCGAGTTCACCGCGCAGCGCCCGCCGAGGTGCTCCAACCCCGCCTGGATCACGTCGGCCTCGGTGGAGTCCACCATGATCGGCAGCGTGGAGGCGGTCGCGAGCCTGCTGGCGAGCTCCCGCATGTCCTCGGCGCCGTCGCGGCCCACGTAGTCCACGCACAGGTCGAGCATGTGCGCGCCCTCGCGGGTCTGGGCCTTCGCGATCTCCACGCAGTCCTCGTAGCGGCCGTCGAGCATCGCTTCGCGGAACTTCTTGGAGCCGTTGGTGTTGGTGCGCTCGCCGACGTTGAGGATGCTGGCGTCCTGCTCGAACGGCACCGACTGGTACACCGAGGACACCGCGGGGATCACCTCGGGGGTGCGCGCCTGCGGGGCCAGTTCGGCGACGGCCTCGGAGACGGCGCGCACGTGCTCGCCGGTGGTGCCGCAGCAGCCGCCGACCAGCCGCGCGCCGAAGTCGGTGACGAAGCCGGCCAGCGCCGTCGCCAGCTCGTCGGGTTGCAGCGGGTACACCGCGCCGTTCGGGCCGAGCTCGGGCAGGCCCGCGTTCGGCATCACCGAGATCGGGATCTGCGCGTGCTGGGCCAGCACCCGCAGGTGCTCGCTCATCTCGGCGGGGCCGGTGGCGCAGTTCATGCCGATCAGGTCGATGCCCAGCGGCTCCAGCGCGGTGAGCGCGGCGCCGATCTCGGAGCCGACCAGCATGGTGCCGGTCTGCTCCACCGTCACCTGCGCGATGATCGGCAGCCAGCGGCCGGTCTGCTCCATCGCCCGCTTGGCGGCCACGATCGCCGCCTTGGTCTGCAGCAGGTCCTGGGAGGTCTCCACCAGGACCACGTCGATGCCGCCGTCGATCATGCCGAGCACGTTCTCGACGTACGCGTCGCGCAGGTCCGCGTACGGCGCGTGACCGAGGGTGGGCAGCTTGGTGCCCGGCCCCATCGAACCGAGCACGAAGCGCGGCTTGTCGGCCGTGGCGTACTCGTCGGCGGCCTCCCGGGCCAGCCGGGCGCCCTTCTCCGCGAGGTCGCGGATGCGCTCCGGGATGCCGTACTCGCCGAGGTTGGCGAGGTTCGTGCCGAACGTGTTCGACTCGATCGCGTCCGAACCGGCTTCCAAGAAGCTCCGGTACACCCCGGAGACCACGTCCGGCCGGGTCTCGTTCAGGATCTCGTTGCAGCCCTCGAGGTTCGCGAAGTCGTCCAACGACAGGTCGTAGGCCTGCAACGCGGTACCCATGCCGCCGTCCGCGACGAGCACGCGCTCCTGGAGCGCGGTCAAGAATCCGCTCGGGTCGCGCCCCGAGCCGTCGCCGCCGTTCGTGTTGACCCCATTCATCTCGCTGCCTCTTCCCACGCTACCTGCGCCACGCCCGAACCCAGTGTGCTCGCCGGGGGGGGGCCCGGGGCCCCCCCCCCCCCCCCCCCCCCGGGGGCGCAAACCCCCGTGGGAACCCAAAACGCGGCGGGGGGGTGGCCCGAAGCCCCCCCCCAGCGCCCGCGGGAACCCACGCGCGGCGCGG
>NZ_JAIUKC010000074.1:0-15530 GCF_020177435.1 Saccharopolyspora sp. 7B
GGGCGGGGCCGGGTTTTCTGTCGCCCACAATCACCCCCCCGTCCCACCCCCCGCCCGCCCCCCCCCCAGCCCCGGGGGGGGGCGGGGGGCCCGGGGGGCCCCGGGCCGCGCCCCCCCCACCGCCCCGGGGAACTCAACGCAGCTTCGAACCGATCTCGGCGGCGGCGGTGTCGCCGTACGCCTCACCGATGCGCGCGAGGAACGACTCGCGCTCGACGTCGTACTCCTGCGGCCCGTCCGTCTCCAGCGAGACGGTCGCCAGCGTGCAGCCCAGCTGCAGCGCCCGTTCCACGCTCAGCTCGCCGGAGAGCCCCGCCAGGAAGCCGGCGCGCAGGGCGTCGCCGACACCGGTCGGGTCGCCCTTCTGCTTCTCCTTGGGCGGCTGGATCTCGAAGGTCGGGGCGTCCGCCGACTCGACCTTGAGGCCCTTGGCGCCCAGCGAGGTCACCCAGGCGCCGACCTCGGCGAGCACCTCGTCGTGGCTCCAGCCGGTGCTCTGCAGCAGCAGGCCGTGCTCGTACTCGTTGGTGAACAGGTACTTCGCGCCCCGGACGAGTTCGCGGACCGATTCGCCGTCCATCCGGGCCAGCTGCTGGCCGGGGTCGGCGAGGAACGCGTAACCGCGCTCCCGGCATTCCGCGGTGTACTTGACCATCGCGTCCGGGTCGTTCGCGGAGATCACCACGAGGTCCAGCCCGCCCGCGCGGTCCGCGACGGACTTGAGCTCGATCTGCGCGGCCTCCGACATGGCGCCCGGGTAGAACGAGGCGATCTGGTTGAAGTCCTGGTCGGTGGTGCACAGGAACCGGGACGTGTGCTTGGTCTCGGACACGTGCACCGACGCGGTGTCCACTCCGTGGCGCTCCAGCCACGCGCGGTACTCTTCGAAGTCCTGGCCGACCGCGCCGACCAGCAGCGAGGTGACTCCGAGCTTGCCGAGACCGAAGGTGATGTTCGCCGCGACCCCGCCGCGACGCACCTCCAGCTCGTCGACGAGGAAGGACAGGGACACCTGCTCCAGCTGGTCCGCGATCAGCTGCTCGGCGATCCTGCCCGGGAAGGACATCAGGTGGTCGGTGGCGATCGACCCGGTCACCGCAATCCGCACTGCAACAACTCCTTCTCGGCCGGCCGGCGACATCGTCGGCCACCGGCCTTGAGAACTTCTCGATACCTCGGGCGCACCGGGCCGCGGGGCGCGGCAGTACCGCGCCCCGTGGCAGCCCGTGCGTTCGTCCGCACTAGTCGATCAGATGCCCGCGGCGCTCTTGAGCGCGGCGGCCCGGTCGGTGTTCTCCCAGGGCAGTTCGACGTCGCTGCGGCCGAAGTGGCCGTAGGCGGCGGTCTGCGCGTAGATCGGGCGCAGCAGATCCAGGTCCCGGATGATCGCCGCGGGACGCAGGTCGAACACCTCGTTGATCGCGGCCTGGATCTTGACCGGGTCGACGTTCTCGGTGCCGAAGGTCTCCACGAACAGCCCGACCGGGGCGGCCTTGCCGATCGCGTAGGCGACCTGCACCTCGATGCGCCCGGCCAGCCCGGCCGCCACCGCGTTCTTCGCCACCCAGCGGGTCGCGTAGGCCGCGGAGCGGTCCACCTTCGACGGGTCCTTGCCGGAGAAGGCACCGCCGCCGTGGCGGGCCATGCCGCCGTAGGTGTCGACGATGATCTTGCGGCCGGTCAGGCCCGCGTCGCCCATCGGACCGCCGACCACGAACCGGCCGGTCGGGTTGATCAGCAGGCGCAGGTCGGAGGTGTCCAGGCCGACACGCTCCAGCTCGGGCGCGATGACCTTCTCGTTGATGTCCTTGGTCAGCGTCTTGTCGAGGTCGATGTCCTCGGCGTGCTGGGTGGACAGCACGACGGTGTCCAGCCGCACCGGCTGGTCCCCGGCGTACTCGATGGTCACCTGGGTCTTGCCGTCGGCCCGCAGGTACGGCAGCGTGCCGTCCTTGCGCACCTCGGTCAGGCGACGGGAGAGCCGGTGCGCCAGCGTGATGGGCAGCGGCGCCAGCTCGTCGGTGTCGTTGCAGGCGTAGCCGAACATCAGGCCCTGGTCGCCGGCGCCCTGCTTGGCGATCTCGTCGATGACGCCCTCGACACGGCTCTCGTGGGCGGTGTCCACGCCCTGGCCGATGTCGGGGGACTGCGCGCCGATGGCGATGTTCACGCCGCAGGAGTTGCCGTCGAAGCCCTTCGACGACGAGTCGTAACCGATCTCGAGGATCTTCTCCCGCACGATGGACGGGATGTCGACGTAGGCGTCGGTGGTGACCTCACCGGCCACGTGCACCTGGCCGGTCGTGACCAGGGTCTCCACCGCCACCCGGGAACGCGGGTCCTGGGCCAGCATCGCGTCCAGCACGGAGTCGCTGATCGCGTCGCAGATCTTGTCCGGGTGCCCCTCGGTCACGGACTCACTGGTGAACAACCTGCGGTTGATCTCACTCACGGCTCAACCTCACCTCTCAGCTTCTTTGGCTGCTTCGATCCTTGCGCACTCGTGACACGGATGTCATGAGTGTCCACTCACTGGCACCCCGCCGACCGGCCCAGCGGAGCCGACCGCACGCACGATCGATGATCATGCACGGGCGTGGATGATGCCCCATGCCAGGCTTCCGGCGTTGCCGGACTCCACCCAGGCCCGCAGGCCCCGCTTCATCTTCGTGCGATATTCCTCACCGATGCGGTCGGACAGTTCGGACTCGCGGGACTCCAGCACGTCCAGCACGCGCTGGTAGTGCACGGGCAGGTACGAGCTGAGGTCCTCGAAGTCGATCGTCTGGAGGCCCAGGCGGGCCAGTTCGCGCCGGTAGAAGCCGGGCGAACCCATAGTGTCCAGGTTCAGCCGATCCAGGATCGGACCCAGGTCCCGCTTGCGGGCCGTGTCGGCGGCCATCGGGTCGGTGAACACGAACGAACCGCCCTTGCTCAGCACCCGGGTCACCTCCTCCAGCACGCGCTCGCGGTCACCGCTGTGCAGGATCGCGTCCTGGGACCACACCAGGTCGAAGGCGTTGTCCTGGAACGGGATGTCCTCGAAGGAGCCGTCCTTGACCTCGATGAGCTCGCTGAGGCCCGCGGCCTCGTTGAACTGGACGTTGCGGGCGTTCTCCACCTCGCTGAGGTTCAGGCACGCCACCTTGCAGCCGTAGGTCTTGGCCAGGTAGCGAGCGGCACCGCCGTAGCCGGAGCCGATGTCGAGGATCCGGGTCTCCGGGGTGATCTCGACCTTGCTCGCCATGCGCTCCACGGTGCGCCGGGACGCGGCGTCGATGTCCTCGTCCGGGGTGTTGTAGACGCCGACGTGGATGTCGTTGCCGCCCCACACGTGGTAGTAGAAGTTGTCGGCGTCCTCGGAATTGTAGTAATCCCGGGCGGTGTGCACCGCCGTGGAATACACGTCCGACAATTCTTCCTCGGTTCGGTAGTTCTTCTCCGCGACGTGGATGAAGAAGTCCGGATCCTGATCGGCGTAGGTTTCCTGGAAATCGCCGTACGTGTCGATCCGCTGGAATCCGACTTCGCGCAGCAGCCGCCGCACGTAGTTCTTCCGCAGCGGGTACATGTTGAGGAAGAACTCGCTCTTGTCCGGGAAGGTGTACTTGAACCGGGCGAGGCCCTCGTCGACGTGGTCGGGCTCCGCGGAGACGTCGTCACCCGCGTAGTAGTAGGTGTGCTTGCTGGAGAACCCGTCGTCCAGGATGGCGTCGTAGTTGCGCTGGTCGATGATCAGCACGCCGTCGTGCTTGAGCATGGCGTAGAACTCGGCCAGGGCCTTGCGCCGGTCGCGCTCGGAGAACAGGTGCGTGAACGAGTTGCCCAGGCAGATGATGGCGTCGTACTCGCCGTGCACGTCGCGGTTCAGCCAGCGCCAGTCGGCGTGCACGACGCGCAGGATGTGCCCGCCGTAGGTCAGGCCGTTGCTGAACGCCTTGGCCAGCATCTGGGGGCTGCCGTCGGCGCTGACCGTCTCGAAGCCCTCCTCCAGCAGCCGCACCGAGTGGAACCCGGTGCCGGTGGCGACGTCCAGCACGGACTCGACACCACGCGCCTTGAGCTGGTCGATGAAGAACCGGCCCTCGCTCTCGTAGCGCTTCTTCCAGTCGATCAGGTCGTCCCACTTGTCGACGAACCCGCCGACGTACTCGTGCGTGTAATGGTCGGATTCGCGCACTTCCAACGGGTTGTCGCCGAAGACCTGCTCCTCGCGGGCCACCAGTTCGGCCGGGTCCTCGGCCGCTCCACCGCGTTCACCGTGCTGAGCCAGGTCGTCCACGCTCTTGGCCATGCTTCACTCCCACCACTCGCGTTGGTCATGCGCCTCATGCACCACTCAGTCCGCGCGAATCCGCCTCGTCGAGATCAACTCGCGGTCGTGCGGGGTCGCCGCTCGAATAAAGGCGACACCTACGCGCCGGCGTGGGCGGCCGATGAATTCAGGCCGCGCACCTACGCCAGTCGTCGCACTCGGCCCGCTCCATTGCCGACCGGCGCTCGACGCGAAATCCGTGCGTCGAGTAACCAAACTATTCGAATGAGTTGCCGAAGCAAGCGTGCGGAGATGTGACACTGATCACAGCAATGGGATATAAGCGTGATTCGCATCGTCACCCTGGGTAAAAATATGCGCTGCCACCAGCGTTTTTTCTTCCCCATTTTGCGGCATGTCACGATCGCATAAGTGCACCGCAGCGCCGATGTGTGTACGATCGCGTACGCAGCACTTACCACGACAACAGCGAATAGCGCAACCGCGAATGCCCACAAAACTTCGGGGACGGGGCTCGCGGCGGGTACCGATTTCCCTTTTTGCGCCGATGACATCGGTCCGGGGAGCTAGGGATGTTACGATGCCCACGGCCGATGCGCCAGCCCCCGACGAGGTTTTTCCGGGATTTTCCGCTGAGTCCGCCTGCCCGGCCCGGCCGCCGCCCTGCTCCACCGATCGGACCATCGTCGCAGCGCACACGCGCGTCCAGCCCCGGGGACCGCGGAGCGCCCCCGCGCCGGCGGACCGCACCGGCCGCCCGCGCTCCCGGGAGCCGAACTGGATCGGCACGAATTCGGCGAATTCTGAATTGATCCCCGCGAATGGCGGCCGCTCCCGGCCGGAGACAAGTCTCACCCGAATTCCGCTCCCCCGCGCCGCGCCCATCCGACCTCCGCCGGACGTGCGAGCGGAGGGGTCAGTACTTCCGGAAACGGGCGTCGAGCTTGAGCGCGGCGTTGAACACCGACTCCGGCATCCGGCTGCCCGCCTGGCTCTTCGCGATGCGCCCCGCGCTCGGCACCGTGCCGGGTTCCGGCCAGCTCACCGGGTCCCACAGCGAGGACCGCAGGAACGCCTTCGCGCAGTGCAGGTACAGCTCGTCGATCCGCACCCGGATCGCCAGGTCCGGGCGCTTGCCGTCCACCGCCAGCTCGTCGAGGTGCGGCCCACCGCGCAGGACGGTGGCGGTGCCGTTGACCCGCAACGTGTCGTTCGAGCCGGGGACGAAGAACAGCATGCCCACCTGCGGGTGCCGCAGGACGTTGCGCAGGCTGTCCAGCCGCCGGTTGCCCTTGCGGTCGGCGAACACCAGCGCCCGGCCCTCCTCGGCCACCAGCACCCCGCCGGGCGCGTCGCCGCGCGGTGAGACGTCCATCGAACCGTCCGGGCACGTGGTGGCCAGCACGAAGAACGGGGAGGCGCGCAGGAACAGCGCGGACTGCTCGTCCACGTGGTCGATCGCCTTCTCGGCGATGGCCCGGTGCGGTTCGGCGATGATCTCGCGCAGCTGCTCCTCGGAGCTCACCACGTCCGGATCCGCCTCGGTGATGTCGCGACCGTCCACGTCGCCTCCCCAGTCATCGGCACGATCCCACCCCCGGGATCGATTGTTAGGTTACCCTAACCAGCCCGGATTGGACCATGGTGCTGCGTCACCGGGACCGCCCGGAGCACCGGGACGGCCGCCGAACGCACCCCGTGCCGCCCGGACCCGCCGGCGGGCGCGGGTCGACGGCGCAGGAACGTCGTCGCGCCGGACGGCCGAACGGCACCGCCCGGCGCGGGAACCGACGCGATCAGGACTTGAGGTCCGGGAAGTCCTCCTCGCGGTACTCACCCGCGGGGGACGGCTCCGCGTGGATCTCCTCCTCGCGGGTGCGCAGCTCGACGCGGCGGATCTTGCCGGAGATCGTCTTCGGCAGCTCGGTGAACTCCAGGCGGCGAATCCGCTTGTACGGGGCGAGGTGCTCGCGGGCGAAGCGCAGGATCGCCAGCGCCGTGGCCTCCCCCGGCTCCCAGCCCGCGGCGAGCACCACGTACGCCTTCGGCACCGCCAACCGGATCGGGTCAGGGGACGGCACCACCGCGGCCTCGGCGACCGCCTCGTGCTCCAGCAGCACGCTCTCCAGCTCGAACGGCGAGATCCGGTAGTCCGATGCCTTGAACACGTCGTCGGTGCGGCCCACGTAGGTGATGTAGCCGTCCGCGTCCCGCGAACCCACGTCCCCGGTGTGGTAGTAGCCGCCGCGCAGCACCTCGGCGTTGCGCTCGGCATCGTCGGCGTAGCCGGTCATCAGGCCGACCGGGCGCGGGTCCAGCCGCAGGCAGATCTCGCCCTCCTCGGCCTCCGCACCGGTCGCGGGATCGATCAGCGCCACCTCGAAGCCGGGCAGCGCCCGCCCCATCGAGCCGGGCTTGAGCTCCTGGCCGGGCGTGTTGGCGACCTGCACGCTGGTCTCGGTCTGGCCGAAGCCGTCCCGGATGGTCACGCCCCAGGCGCGGCGGACCTGCTCGATCACCTCCGGGTTCAGCGGCTCGCCCGCGCCCAGCACCTTGCGCGGCGGGGTGCGCAGCGCGCTCAGGTCGGCCTGGATGAGCATCCGCCACACCGTCGGCGGGGCGCAGAAGCTGGTCACGCCGCAGCGCTGCATCTCGCCGAGCAGGGCGGTCGCGTCGAAGCGCTCGTAGTTGTGGATGAACACCGTCGCTTCGGCGTTCCACGGCGCGAACACGTTGCTCCACGCGTGCTTCGCCCAGCCCGGCGAGGAGATGTTCAGGTGCACGTCGCCCGGTTCCAGCCCGATCCAGTACATCGTGGACAGGTGCCCGACCGGGTAGGAGACGTGGGTGTGCTCGACCAGCTTCGGCTTCGCGGTGGTGCCGGAGGTGAAGTACAGCAGCAGCGGGTCCGCCGCCGAGGTCGGTCCGTCCGGTTCGAAGGTCTCCGCGGCCGCCGCGCTGTCGGCGTAGGCGTGCCAGCCGTCGGCGCCGCCGACCGCGATCCGGGTGTAGTCCCCGGGCACGTCGGCGAACTTCGGCGCGTGAGCGGAGGTCGTCACCACGTGCTTCGCGGCGCCGCGGTCGACGCGGTCGCGCAGGTCCGCGGGCCCCAGCAGCGGCGTCGCCGGGATGATCACCGCGCCGAGCTTTATCGCGGCGAGGATGGTCTCCCACAGCTCGACCTGGTTGCCGAGCATGAGGATCAGCCGGTCGCCGCGGGCCACGCCGAGCCCGCGCAGCCAGTTCGCGACCTGGTTCGAGCGGCGGGACAGCTCGCCGAAGGAGAACTTCCGCTCGGAGCCGTCGGATTCGACGATCCACAGCGCGGTGCGGTCCTGGCGCCCGGCGATGGTGTCGAACCAGTCCAGCGCCCAGTTGAACTCGGCGGGACGCGGCCAGCGGAACGCGTCCCTGGCGGCGGCGTAGTCCTCGCGCGTGTTCAGCAGCAGGTCCCGGGCAGCGAGGAACTCGACGCCACCGGGTCCCGCCGCCACCGCGCCCGCATCGGTCTGCTCGGTCACGTCCGCGTCCTCCTCGGCCACCGGGTGCACGTGCCGCGCGGCCGCCGACCGTCCCGTTCGGACGATCGCCCGCGCGCCGGACCAACTTAACCGGCACACCCGATCAGATCCATGGCGTTGGTCCGATGCGCGGGCATTCGGGTGGTGCCGTTGACTTCACGTGTGGTCGTGGTCATTCTTGTTGCTTGTTGTGGCTTCGCTTTCCTCCTTTTTCACCGTCTCCGGGGGCGCGAGCGCGAGCCGCGGCGCCTGGGGGCTGCACCGATCGGCGCGAGCCGACTCGACCCGTCCCCTCCCCCACCGGCTCGAATCCACCAGGAGGCCACGTGCACCGCCGCGCGTTGACCCGCCGACCACTAGTCCGATTCCGCGTCGGCGCTCTGATCGGCGCCGCCATGCTCGCTACCGTGACCGGCATGCCCGCTCAGGCCGAACCCGCCGCATGGGACCCGAAGGACCCGCCGCTGGCGACCCCGTGGACCGACCAGGTCGGCCCGGACAACGCCCTGCCCGACTACCCGCGCCCGCAGCTCACGCGCGAACGCTGGCAGAACCTCAACGGGCTGTGGGACTTCGCCGGATCCGACTCCCCGCCCGCCGAGACCGACGAGCAGATCCTGGTGCCCTACCCGCCGGAGTCCGGCCTGTCCGGGATCCAGCGCCACGACGATCACCTGCTGTACCAGCGCGAGTTCGAGGTGCCCGCGGACTGGTCCGGGCAGCGGGTGCTGCTGCACTTCGGCGCCGTGGACCAGCAGGCGACCGTCAGCGTCAACGGCCAGGAGGTCGCCACCCACCAGGGCGGCTTCACCGAGTTCAGCGCCGACGTCACCGACGCGCTCACCGGCGAGGGCCCGCAGCAGCTGACCGTCGCGGTCGAGGACCGCAACGAGGATTCCCCGTTCCCGGTCGGCAAGCAGCGCAACGACCCCAGCGGCATCTTCTACACCGGCGCCTCCGGCATCTGGCAGACGGTGTGGATGGAGCCGGTCGCCGACGCGCACATCACCGACCTCGAGATCACCCCGGACCTGGCGTCGAGCAGCCTCGCCGTGCGCGCGGACGGTTCGCGGGGCGGCCGGGTCGAAGTCGTGCTCAGCGAGCGGGACGGCGGCGCGGAGGTCGCCACCGCCACCGGTGAGGCCGGCGAAGACCTGCGCCTCGAGGTGCCGGACCCGCACCTGTGGTCGCCGGACGACCCGTACCTCTACGACGTGCGGGTGCGGCTGCTCGGCGAGGACGGGCAGCCCGTCGACGAGGTCGGCAGCTACGCCGGGATGCGCTCCATCGGGCTCGTCGACGACGAGCAGGGCAGGCCGCGGCTCGCGCTGAACGGGAAGATCCTGTTCCAGCACGGCCCGCTGGACCAGGGCTACTGGCCGGACGGCATCTTCACCGCGCCGACCGACGAGGCCCTGCGCTTCGACCTGGAGCAGACCAAGGAACTCGGCTTCAACATGGTGCGCAAGCACATCAAGGTGGAGCCCGCCCGCTGGTACTACCACGCCGACCAGCTGGGCCTGCTGGTGTGGCAGGACATCCCCGCGCTGGTCAACGGGCAGACCCCCGGCGACGAGGCGAAGGCGAACTTCGAGGCCGAGGCCGCCGACATCGTCGACCAGCTGCACAACTCGCCGTCCATCGTCACCTGGGTGCCGTTCAACGAAGGCTGGGGCGAGTTCGACACCGCTCGCGTCGCCGAGCAGGTCGAAGCGCAGGACCCGACCCGGCTGGTGAACGCGGCCAGCGGCGTGAACTGCTGCGACTCGCTGCCGGACACCGGTGCCGGGCACATCTACGACGACCACACCTACGTCGGCCCCGGCGCGCCGGACGTGACCGGAGACCGCGCCTCGGTGGACGGCGAGTACGGCGGGCTGGGTCTCGTCGAGGACGGCCACCTGTGGCCCGGTGAGCCCTCGTCCTACGAGATCGTCGACACCCGCGCGGACCTGACCCGCCGCTACCAGGAGGTGCACGACGACCTGGTGCGCATCATCGGTGAGAAGGGGCTGTCGGCGTCGGTCTACACGCAGACCACCGACGTGGAGAACGAGGTGAACGGCTTCTTCACCTACGACCGGCAGATCCTGAAGCCGGACCTGGAGGCGGTGCGCGCCGCGAACCGGGCCGTGATCGACGCGGGCACCCCGTGATCGGTCGGGGCGTGGTCGACCCGGCCACCCCGTGAGCGACGCCCCCGCCGGACCCACTACCGGCCGGGGCGTTCTTTCCACCGCAGCAACGGATTCCCGCGACGAGGAGGACGACGATGTCCCAGGAGCACGGTTCCCCCACCAGGTGGAGCAGGCGATCGTTGGGCGGTGCCGCGCTCGCCGCGGCCGGCGCGGCCGGGCTGACCGCCGCGGCCGGGGCGCTGCCCGGTGCCGGGCGCGCCGCGGCGGACCCCCCGGCCGGTGCCGGGAGGTCGATGCACGGCAGGCTCTACGAGCTGCGCTCCGGGCGGCACACCGCCGTGGTCGCGGGCGTGGCGGCGACGATGCTGTCCTGGCAGGTCGACGGGACCGAGATGCTGCTGACCCACGGCGCCGACGAGCTCGGCGAGGGCTGGCAGGGCAAGACGCTGCTGCCGTGGGCGAACCGCATCGACGGCGGCAGCTACGAGTTCGGCGGCGAGCGGTTGCAGGTGCCGATCAACGAGCCGGAACGCGACTGCGCGCTGCACGGCCTGATGGGCTTCACCGAGTGGAGTCCGGTGGAGCACCGGCGGGACCGCGTGGTGCTGGAGCACGTGCTGCCGCCGCACTACGGCTACCCGTTCCAGCTGGCGTTCCGCATCGAGTTCGCCTTGGAGCGCGGCGGGTTCCGCAGCACGCTGTCCGCGCGCAACATCGGCTCCGGCGACGCCCCGTTCGCCACGGCGAACCACACCTACCTGGCGGCGGGCACCGGCCCCCTCGACGACCTCGTGCTGGAGCTGCCCGCGGACACCTACTACGAGGTGGACGACCGGCTGCTGCCCACCGGCACCTCCCCGGTGGCGGGCGGCGAGTTCGACTTCCGCGCGGCGCGGCCGATCGGGTCGACGGTGATGGACACCGCGTTCACCGACCTGGCCCGGGACGCCGAGGGCACCGCGACCGTCCGGTTCGGACGGTCGGATGGGAGCGAGGTGGCGCTGTGGGTGGACCGCACGCACGGCTACCTGCAGGTCTACACCGACGACTCGCCGGAGACCGACCGGCCCGCGCGCTCCGGCATCACCGTGGAGCCGATGACGTGCGCCCCCAACGCTTTCGTCACCGGTGACGGATTGATCGTGCTGCGTCCCGGGCAGGAACACCGCGGCAGCTGGGGCTACCGCATCGAGGAGTAGTCCGCCGCCCGCCCGCGCGGTGGCACCGCCCGCCACCGCGCGGACCGGGGCGACGGCCGAAGTCCTACAGTGCAGTCGTGGCCGACTACATCCAGATCCCCACCCCGGCGGGCACCTTCGACGCGCTCAGCGCCGGCGCCGAAGGCGACCGCCCCGTCCTGCTGCTGCACGGGTTCCCGCAGGCCGCCATCGAGTGGCGGGAGCAGCTCGCCGTGCTCGGCGGCGCGGGCTGCCACGCCGTGGCGCCCGACCAGCGCGGTTACTCCCCTGGAGTGCGCCCGGCGGAGGTCTTCGAGTACCGGATGGAGGCGCTGGTCGGCGACGTGCTCGCCATCGCCAACCGGCTCGGCTGGGACCGGTTCGACGTGGTCGGGCACGACTGGGGTGCGGCGGTGGCCTGGTCGGTCGCCGCGGCCCACCCGGAGCGGATCACGACGCTCACCGCGGTGTCCGTGCCGCACCTGGACGCGTTCGCCCGCGCGCTGCGCGAGGACGAGGACCAGCAGCGACGCTCCGAGTACATGCAGGTGTTCCGCCGCTCCGGCTCCGACAAGCAGCTGCTGGAGGACGGCGCGCGGCGGTTGCGCCGGATCTACGAGTACAAGATCCCGGAGCCGCACGTCGAGGAGTACGTGCAGCGCTTCACCGAACCGGGCGCGCTGGACGCCGCGCTGAACTGGTACCGCGCGGCGAAGTTCGCCGGGCCCATCGGGCGGATCCAGGTGCCTACGCTGTACGTGTGGAGCACCGAGGACGCCGCGCTCGGCTCCACGGCGGCGCTGGCCACCGGCGACCACGTCGACGGCGACTACCGGTTCGAGATGGTCGAGGACGTCTCGCACTGGGTCCCGGAACAGGCACCGGAGGAGTTGACCCGGTTCGTCCTGGAACACCTCATCGCCCACCAGGAGGCGTGAGCGGGGCCCGGAGGGCGGGTTGACCACCCGCGGCCCCGCTCTCCGGTCAGCCCTCCGCGGACACCCCGGTCGCGAGGAACCGCAGCATCTCCGAGCCGACCGCGTCGAACACCGATCCGTCGTGCCCGCCGGGCAGCACCGACATCACCGGCGTGTTCGGGTGCTCCGCGGCCAGCTGCTCGGCGCCTTCCCGGTACACGTCGACGTCGCCGACCCAGAGGCCGAGCGGGACGTCGCCGAGCCGGTCGGTGTGGCGCAGCGGGTCGTGCTCGTGCCACTCCTGCTCGGTGGCGAACACGCCCTTCTCGTTCATCAGCTCCCAGGTCACGGGCAGCGCGGGTGCCAGCAGCGCCGCGGCCTCCACGGGCAGGCCCACCTGGGTGCGTTCGGCCGCGTAGTTCAGCGCGCCGAAGCCGCCGGTCGATATTCCGGCGACGGCGAACGGCAGCCCGTCGCGGTCGCCGAGGTGGCGGGACCGCAGCCAGGCCGGGACCTCTTCCAGCAGCATGCTGAGCAGGTCGCCGTTGGCGGAGCCGTCGTTCCAGTACGAGTTGAAGCCGCCGTCCACCGCCAGCAGGCCGAACGGCGGGATGGCGCCGCCGGCGTACTCGGTTTCGAGCTTGCTCAGCGTCTCGTACGGGATCGGGGTGGGGCTCATCCCATCCCTGCCGTGCAGGTACAGCACGATCGGCAGGTTCTCGGTGGCCTCCAGCCCGTTCGGGAACGCGAACATGAGCTGCACGTCCCCGTCCCGGTAGTAGGACCGCTCGGTGTCGACCCGGAGCACCGGCCCGGTCGCCGCCGGGGTCCGGGGCATCGGTCTGCGCAGCGGCGCCTCGGCCGTGGCGACCCCCGGGTTCGAGCGCCCGCACGCCGCCGCGGTCGCACCGACCGCCGTCGCACCCATCAAGGACAGCAGGCTCCGCCGCCCCAGTCTCACGTTCCGCATTCGCCTGCCACCACGTCGTCAACGTCCCGCGAACACTTTACTGGTCGCCCCTCGACTCGTGTTGCGCAGTGCGGCCACCGCCACGCCTCCGAACCGGCCCTGCGGGTCGTGGCGGTGTCTTGTCAGCGGCGAAGCCGATGAGCAGCGACCACGCACGCAACCGGACCACCCGCGGGTTCTCAGCGGTTCCCTCGCGAGGACAGCGTTGTCGCATGTGGCGGAGCCACCTGTGAGAACGATCCGCAGCGAGGGGGCCGCTGAGGTTCCGCCACCCGAGCACCACGCAACAGATGACGCGAAGTCGGAGTCAGTGGTTGTCCGCGAGGCTGGCCGGTTGCAGCATGACCTGGGAACCGAGTGGAGAGGGGAACGGGTGTGAACGGTGCGGAGAGCCTGCTCACCGCGGCCCGCGAGGCGGGCGTGACGACGTGCTTCGCGAACCCGGGCACGACGGAACTTCCGCTGGTGGAGGCGTTCGACTCGGTCGGCGGCATCCGAACGGTGCTCGGCCTCGCGGAGGGCGTGGTGACCGGCGCCGCCGACGGCTACGCGCGGATCACCGGGCGACCGGCGATGACGCTGCTGCACCTGGGTCCGGGCTTCGCCAACGGGATCGCGAACCTGCACAACGCGCGACGCGCCCGCACGCCGGTGCTCAACGTGATCGGCGAGCACGCCACCTGGCACCAGGCCGCGGACGCGCCGCTCGCCGCCGACATCGATTCGCTGGCGCGGCCGGTGTCGTGCCGGGTGCTCCGCACGACGAGCACCGCGGCTGCCGCGGGCGAATTCCTCGAAGTCCGGCAGGCCGCGCTGCGCGAGCGGATGCCCGCGACGCTGATCGCCGCCGCCGACCACATGTGGACCGATGGCGGCGAAGTCCCCGCGATCCCGGCGGAACCGGATCGATCCACTGTGGACGAGCAGCGGGTCGCGGGGATCGCGAAGCTGCTCGCCGGGCCGGGCCGCCCGGTGCTGTTGCTCGGCGGGGAGGCGCTGGGCGCGGAGGGGCTGCGGCTGGGCGCGCGGATCGCCGCCGCCACCGGCGGGCGGGTGTTCGCCGAGCGGAACCCGGCGCGCCTGGAACGCGGCCCCGGCGTGCCCACCGTCCGCTCGCTGCCGTACTTCCCGGAGGACACGCTCGCCGCGCTCGCCGAGCACACCCACCTGGTGCTCGTCGGCACCGGCGTCCCGGTGTCGTTCTTCGGCTACCAGGGCCAGCCGAGCGTTCCGGTGCCCGAGCACGTCCAGGTGCACACCCTCGCCGACCTCGACGAGGACGCCGTCGGCGCGCTGGCCGCGCTCGCCGAGGCGGCCGGGGCCGACGCGGAACCTCCCGCCCGCGAGCAGCCGGTGCTGCGCCCGCCGGAGGGCGAGCTGCACGCGAAGGCCGTCGCCAGCGCCATCGCGCTCGAACAGCCCGACGGGGCGATCATCGTCAACGAGGGCGTCACCGCCGCCGCGGCCTACCCGGCGGTCGCCGGTGCCGCGCCCGCACACACCGAGCTCGCGCTGACCGGCGGGGCGATCGGCATGGGCATCCCGGTCGCCACCGGCGCCGCGCTCGCCGCCCCCGACCGGCCGGTCGTCACCTTGCAGGCCGACGGCAGCGCCGCCTACACGCTGCAGGGGTTGTGGACGCAGGCCAGGGAAGGGCTCGACGTGACGACCGTGATCTGCGCGAACTCCCGGTACCGCATCCTGGAGGCCGAGCTCGGCCGCGCCGGGGTGCGCCGTCCGGGGCCCGCGGCGACCGGCATGACCAGCCTCGCCGATCCCGGCGCCGACTGGGTCGCGCTGGCCACCGGCTTCGGCGTCCCCGCCGTGCGCGCCACCACCGGCGAGGAGCTCCGCACCGCCCTGCGCCGCGCCACCGCCGAACCCGGACCGCACCTCATCGAAGCCGTCCTGCCCTGACTCGCCGCGACCCGGCCCGTTCGTCCCGCTGCGCCGGTCGAGCGGGCCGGTCGAACGGGCCGGTCCACCGGCCTCACTTGACGCAGCGCTGCGGTGCGGCGATCAGGTCGTGGCGGAGGGCGAGGGAGGCGGCTTCGAGGCGGGAGTGCACGCCGAGCTTGGTGAGCACCGCCTGCACGTGGGTGCGCACCGTCGCCGGGGACACCCCCAGCGACTTCGCCATCGTCGCCGTCTGCGCCCCCTCGGTGAGCATGCCGAGGCACTCGCGTTCGCGGGCGGTCAGGTAGGAGGCGAGCCGCCGCGCGTCGAGCGCATCGCCGCGCTGCTGCTGGGCGGGGACGCGGGACGCGGCCAGCGCCACGACGGTCTCCCCCGCCGCGACCGCGGTGAGCGCGTCCAGCAGGTTCGACAGCCCGCACATCTTGTTCACGTACCCCGCCGCGCCCACCGCCAGCGCGCCGCGCACTCCGCGGGCTTCCCCGTCGGCGGTGAGCACCACGACCTTCGTGGCCGGCCCGGGGGGGGGGGGGCCCCGCCCCCCCGCCCCCGGCGGGGCCCAGCCGCCGGCCCGACGCCCGGCACCCGGGGGGGGCCGGGGGGGGGCCCGAAGGGG
>NZ_JAIUKC010000075.1:0-2990 GCF_020177435.1 Saccharopolyspora sp. 7B
TTTTTAATAGTCTCCGCCCTCCCCTGACCCGCTGTGGCGGGGGGGTGGTGTTGCGGTTGTTTTCGCCCCCCCCCCCGCCCCCCCCCCCCCCCCCCCGCCCCCCCCCCCGCCACCCCGTCCCCGTCGCCGAAGAACCGGTCCAGCAAGCAGATGTCCGGGGCCAGCCTGCGCACCGCGGCGACCGTGGCCGCGATCGAACCCGCGGTGCCGACCACCGGGAACCCGCGTGCGGACAGCGCCGAGACCAGCGCGTCCACGAAGATCGCGTGGTCGTCGCCGAGCAGCACCCGCGTCGAACCGTCCCCCATCGCTCTCCCCCATCGTCGCCCCGTGCGAGCCTCACGCCGCCGGGAACACCAGCCGAGCCCGCGTCCCCCGCCGCGGCGCCGGATCCAGGTGCAGCCGCGCACCGCAGGACTGCGCCAGCGCGGTCACGATGCCCAGGCCGAGCCCGCTGCCCGCGGCGGGTGCGCGGCCGAGACCGGGGCCGTCGTCGACGACCTCCGCCGTCACCGCCCCGCCCGGGTGGCGGGTGGCCCCCAGTTCCACCACGCCACCCGGGCCCGCCGCGCGCGCCGCGTTGTCCAGCAGGTTCGCCAGCATCCGCCACACCGCCGCCGGGTCGGCGCGCACGTGCACCGGGGCGCCCGGGTGCACCAGCAGCGTCGGCGCACCGGCTCCCGCGCGGGACGCGGCGAGCCCGCCGAGCAGCCCGCGCAGTTCCACCGCCACCGGTTCGCCCGGGGCGCCGCCCGCCGAGACCAGCTCCAGCAGGCGCACCAGCTCCTGGTGCACCAGCTCCAACCGGTCGCGGGCCTGCGCGGGCAGTTCCGCTTCCGAGCGCATGCCCTCGGTCAAGTAGGACGCGGCCGCCAGGCCGTGCCCCAGGTCGTGCAGCAAGCCGCGCAGCCACCGGTCCGCTCCGGGCGGTGCAGGCGCGGGCAAGGATCCGGTTCGCACCACCGCTCCCCTCCGCTCCGAGACGCCGCGGCCGGCGGGCCGCGCTACCCGGACTTCGCGTCGGCACTGCCCGCTCGTTGCAGTCTCATACCTTCAGGGGATGACCGTCACCGCAGGTCACGGATGTGGCGCGGCGGCTCCACCGGCCCGCCGAACCGGTCCGACCCGGTCGCGGCGGCGGTCACCGGCTCGCCGCGGTAGGCGGCGGCGAGGTCGGCGGCCAGGGCCGCCGCGGTGTGCGCGCCGAGCACCCGCTGCCGCGCGGCGGTGGCGAGCCCGGCGGCCAGTTCCGGGTCGGCCAGCAGCCGGGACACCGCGGAGGCCAGCAGGTCCGGGCGGGCCGGGGGAACCAGCAGGCCCGTCACCCCGGGCACCACGACGTCGCCGATCGCGTTCACCGCGGTGGCCACCACCGGCACGCCCGCGCTCATCGCCTCCACCACCGCCAGCGGCAGCCCCTCGTAGCGGCTGGGCTGGACGAACACGTCGAACGCGGGCACCAGCTCCGGCGCGTCCGCGCGGTCCCCGGCCAGCACCACGCGCGCCCCGAGCCGCGCCGCGGCCGCCCGCACCCGCGCGGCCCGCTCCCCGTCGCCGATCCACACCCCGGTCACGTCCGGGCGCCGCAGCGCCGCCAACGCGGCCACCCAGTCCTCCGGGGCCTTCTGGTAGACGAGTCTGCCGACGGCGCCGACGACGACCGCCGCGGCGGGCAGCCCCAGCTCGCGGCGCGCCCGCTTCGGGTCGACGGGCACCGGTGGCACCGCGACCCCGGTGGTGCGGACCCGGTCCGGGGCGATCAGCCCGCGCCGCACCGCTTCCACCGCGACCCCGGTCCCGACGCACAGCGCCACGTCGGTGACCCGCCCCAGCGCGCGCTCCACCGCCAGGTAGGTCCGCCGCCGCGGGGCGCGCTGGAACTCGTGGAACGGGAAGCCGTGGTAGGAGTGCACGATCCGCCGCATCCCGGCGCGGACCGCGGCGACCCGGCCGAGCGCGCCGGCCTTGGCGCAGTGGGTGTGCACCACGTCGAAGGAACCGCGCCGCAGCAGCGCCGTCAGCCGCAGCAGCGCGCGCAGGTCGTCGGCGGGGGCGATCGGGGCGCGCAGCGACGGTTCGAGGACGCAGGCGGCGCCCGCCGCCGCGGCGTCCCGCAGCAACCGGCCGCCGCTGCCGGTGATGACGGTGACGTCGAACTCGCGCCGGTCCAGCGCGAGCGCGCCGCGCAGCGCCATCGCCCCCGCCCCGCCTTCGAGCCGGGTGATCACGGTGGCGACGCGCGGCGGGCGGTTCATCGCCGGTCCGGCGGGGAGGGCCGGTCGATCGTGCCGATCTCGCCGGGGGCGCGCGGTTCGCCGGACGCTCCGGCGGCGCCCGGTGGTCCCGACGTGCTCGGTGGCCCGGAAGCTGCGAGCTGCCCGGGAACGTCCAGCGATCCGGAGGTGTTCGGTCGCCCGGGAGCGCGCGGCTGCCCGGAGACGTCCGGCTGCCCGGGAGCGCCCGGTTGCCCGGGAGCGCGCAGCCCCGCCGCGGCGGCCACGCTCACGGCCTCCAGCTGGGAGTGCACCCGCAGCTTCGCGAGGATGCTGCGGGTGTGGGTGCGCACCGTCTCGGCGGAGATCCGCAGCTCCGCGGCGATGCGGCTGCCGCGCTTGCCCTCGACCATGCCGCGCAGCACGTCCAGCTCCCGGTCGCTGAGCACGTCCAGCGGACCGTCCCTGCGGGCGGCGCGCACCACGTCGGCCCGCAGCCCGCGCAGGACCTCCCCGAGCAGTTCCGGCGGGTACCAGGCGTGGCCGCGGCACACGCCGCGCAGCACGGTGGTCAGCTCGTCCACCCCGCACTCCTTCGGCACCCACCCGGCCGCCCCCGCGCGGGCCCCCCCCCCCCCCCCCCCCGGGCGCCCGCGGGGCCAGTAGCCCCGGGCGCCCCCCGCGCCGGGGGGGGGGGGGGGGGCCGAGACCGGGGCCGTCGTCGACGACCTCCGCCGTCACCGCCCCGCCCGGGTGGCGGGTGGCCCCCAGTTCCAC
>NZ_JAIUKC010000076.1:0-65641 GCF_020177435.1 Saccharopolyspora sp. 7B
GCCCCGTTGCGCCCCTGGCTGTACGAAGCCCTCGCTCGCGTCGCCAGCGCTCCCCCCCCGGACTCCCGAAAGTCGACATCAGCCGTGTCGCAGCCAGACGCCTCGACCCCAAAGAATACGGCTATATAGAAGAATCGACAGCATGGTCTTACACCCTCACCGACACCGGCCGAGAATTCCCGGAAAGCACATAGCGGCGCTAACATCGTTCACTGAGACATGATTTCTCGACCCGCCAACCGCCCGCTGGAGCTATTCGAAAAAGAAATCAAGAGCGTGATGCGTGCCGATAATTTTCGGATAACATTTATCAAGATGAATTCATGTCCGCACTCGCCACCTCTCAACCAGTGGCCCCCACGTGATATTAAAAGAGCAAGGGGCGATGCCGGTGACGATCACCTGCGGATTCCGGACACCATCACGACCGCAGAAAACATCCAAGAGGTACAGCGAGTAACACAATTCCAGCCACGATCCCCCCGATACCGGACGCTGGCTATACTTAACACCATTACTGCCAAGACACCTTCACCGGTAGGTCGATCAGCCGCATGAAGTGGTGCATTGCTTCGATTTGCCTTTCGGCGGTCCACAACTCTGGGTGCTCGATTGCCGACAGCACGACGCCGCTGGTCCATAGTCGGATGAGGTCTACTGTCGCGTCGAGCTCCTCGGGCGGGATCAAACTTTGTACCGCGTTCTTGATCAGGTCGCGCATACCGGGTTCGATGCGGTCGAGGTGTCGTGCGACGGCCGGTTCCACATTGCGGTGGCTTACCAGCGCCACACGGGCGCGCTCGACGGCCATCGCCTCCTCGTCGATCGGCAGGAAGTATCGGACTACTGCCTCGATGCGGTCATGTGGGTCTTCGATCGAGGCGAGTTCCTCTTGCATGGATTGCGCCTCGTCCAGGGTTTCCTGAAGCATTCGTGTCAGCAACGCCTCCCGGTTCGGGAAGTAGTGGGTGACCATTGTGACCGAACCTCCGAGTCGGTCGCTGACAGCGCGGAGCGTGAACTTGGCGAACCCGGATTCTCCCAGCACCGCGGTCGCCGCGGCCACGATCTCCTGTCGCCGCTGCTCATGGTCGACATGAATCGGCACTGCGCCGCCCCCGCTTCTATCGGTCACATCGTTGTACAACGACGCGATCATAGATGAGGTCGCCGGGCCCGCCGACTCGTCACCGCTGAGTCGGCCCACTCATCCGCTGGTTCAGGCGATCGTCCCGAGCGGCGGCGCTACTTCGCGGCGAGGGGTACGGCCGCCCGAAGCGGCTTACAAGTGCTTTCTCACAGTGCGGGGCGGCGAGCGTGCCAGGTCGTGATGCGCTCGTACCGTGCGGCGATGGAGATGACATCGGCGTCAGCCCACAGGTGGCCGACGAACTGCAGGCCGATCGGTAAGCCTTCTGAGTCGAAGCCACAGGGCAGGTTCAGCGCTGGCAAGCCGGCATGGCTGGGCGGCTCGGTCATCGAATGGATCAGGATGCCCAGTGGAGGGACTTCCTGGCCGTCGACGAGGCGGATCGGGCCGCGATCGCCACCGTGGGGGAAGGCCGGCACCGGGGTCGTGGGGGTGACGAGCACGTCCGCTCCGGCCATGGCCGTGGCGAAGGCGTTGTAGATTTCGGTCTTTCCTTCACGGAAAGCCCAGTTGACCTCTTTGCCGGTGACACCCTCGGCACGTCGAGCGAGGTCGTGGCACATCGGCCATAGTTCGACGCCGTTGGCATGCATCTGCTCGACGAGTTCCAGGTAGTCAAATCCGTTGATACGTTCGAAAAACTGAGCCGTGTCAGGCAGTGTCACGCTCACCTCCTCGACCACGGCACCGTCCGAGCGCATGTCCTCCAGCGCCTGAATGAATGCCGCCCGCACCTCAGGGTCGAGGACGCTCTGTCCCAGATCGGAGCAGGCTGCGACACGGATGCCGGTCAGATCGCCTGGTGTGCCTGCCGCCTCGACGTAACTGCGCGTATCTCGCGGTATCGAGAAGCGGTCGGCGGGGTGGTGCCCGTGGGTCGCTTCGAACACCAGCGCCGCATCGAGCACGGTCCGCGCGATCGGCCCCTCTGTCGCGTCACCGTCGGTGTTGTCGACGGTGGGGATCCGTCCGATCGACGGCTTGATTCCCACCGCGCCACATAGCGAAGCGGGTACTCGGATCGAGCCACCGCCATCCGTGCCCCAGGCCACCGGCCCTACCCCGGAGGCGACAGCCGCGGCGGCACCCCCGCTGGATCCGCCGGCGGTATACCCGGGCCGCCATGGCGTGCTCGTCGATCCCGTCAGCTTGCTCTCGGTCACTCCGAGTAGCCCGAATTCGGGTGTGGTGGTTTTCCCGAGCAGGATGGCGCCCTGCTGCTTGAGTCGTGCCCAGCCGATCGCATCGTCGTCCGGGACGAATTCGGCGAAAGCCGTACAGCCATAGGTGGTGCGCACCCCCGCGGTCTCGACGAGGTCCTTCACGGTGACCGGAATCCCGAACAGCGGCGGGAGGTGCTCACCGGATCGCAGCCGACGTTCGGCCTTGTGGGCCTGCGCCCGTGCTTCGTCGCCAGCCCTCGTGACCATGACATTGAGCAGCGGGTCGACATGATCCATCCGATCCAGTATGGCGTCCACCACTTCGACTGGCGAGACCTCACGACGCCGGTAGAGCTCCCCGATTTCCATGGCGGTCTTCCAGTACAGCTCATCCGACATGCCTGCTCCATCCCGTCCCGGACCGCGGTGAACACCCGGTAGCCCAACAGATCATGCCGATTATGTGCGACACACGTTGTATAACGCAACGGATACTTCCTGCTATCGTCGGACACGCCCGACCGGACCGGCCGGACGGGATCAGCCGGGAGGCATGCATGACCACCTGTCCCGATGAGAGCCATCGGCCGAGCGGGGAGAAGTGATGAGCGATCCGAGCATCAGCAGACCGCGCCTGCCGCGTGAGCGCGGGTGGGGGCCTGACCCGCTCGAAGGGTCCAAACTTCGCCCCCTGTGGCTGGACACTCCCGACCGTCCCGCGCCGCGGCTTCCGCTCACCGACGACATCGAAGTCGATCTGCTTGTGGTCGGCGGGGGCTTCACCGGCCTGTGGACTGCGCTTCGAGCTGTCGAACGCGACCCGGGGCGCCGGGTCGTGCTCATTGAAGGCGACCGCATTGCCGAACACGCCACCGGCAGAAACGGCGGGCTGTGCGAGGCGAGCATCACTCACGGCGAGCACAACGGGCGCGCCCGCTGGCCCGAAGAATACGACCGGCTCGACGAGATCGGCATGCGCAACCTCGACGACATCGAGCAGACCGTCGGCCGCTACGGTATCGCCTGCGGGTTCCGCCGCGGGGGCTCGCTGTCCGTGGCCACTCGTTCGCACGAGGTCTTGCGGCTGCGCCCGGACCGCGAAGGTTTCCTCGATGCCACTACCACCCGGTCCATCGTCGATTCACCGACCTACCTTGCCGGGAGGTACAGCCGCGACGACTGCGCCGTCGTCGATCCGGCACGATTGGCGTGGGGGTTGGCCGACACCGCTGAGGCGCACGGTGTGCGGATCTATGAACACACCCGACTCGACTCGCTGCGGTACAAAGGCGGTCGGGTCCGGGCTACGACCGCCGGCGGTACCGTGCACGCCGCGAACGTCGTGTTGGCGACGAACGTCTTCCCCGGACCGCTGAATCGGCCGCGTTGGTCGGTCGTCCCCGTCTACGACTACGTCCTTGCGACCGAGCCCCTCACCGACGAGCAGCTTCGTTCTTTGAACTGGGACCCCGCCATCGGTGTGACCGACTCCGGTAACCAGTTCCACTACTACCGGATCACACCGGACCGCCGGGTTCTCTGGGGCGGTTATGATGCCGTCTATCACTTCGGCAGGTTCATCCGCAGCGAACTTCAGGATCGGCGAACCACTTTCGAGAAGCTCGCGCAGCACTTCGCCGATACGTTCCCTCAGCTTGAGGGAATTCGATTCACCCATCGCTGGGCAGGGGTCATCGACACTTCCACTCGCTTCGCTGCTTTCTTCGGCCGCGCTCACCGGGGCCGAACTGCCTATGCAACGGGGTTCACCGGACTCGGCGTGGGTGCCTCGCGGTTCGCCGCCGACGTCATGCTGGATCAGCTTGCCGGCCTCGATACCGAACGCACCCGCCTGCGCATGGTTCGGGAAAAACCGATGCCGTTCCCGCCCGAACCGATCACCTGGCTCGGCATCCGGATCACTCGCTGGTCATTAGAACGCGAGGACCGTACAGGACGGCGCAACGTGTGGCTGCGATTGCTCGATCGTCTGGGGCTGGGGTTCGACTCATAGTGCGATGGTCATCGACGACTGCGCACGTTCCGCTCGGCCTGTACCCCCACCAGCCCCTGAGAATTATTGACGGGTCAAACCGAGGTGTGGCGTCCGGATCAGGTCCTGCAACGAAACCAAAACGTGCCAGCCACGTCTCGGGAACCGAGATCACCGACGAGGTCGTCCTCGTCGGCGAGAACCATTTCGGCGGGCCCCTGTCAGAAATGTCGTATGCCGGGGCCGAACACTCCGGTGATGACCAGGCCATCATGGCACCAGCCCGGGAATCACGCCCCGTTGCAGTGCTCGACGTTCTCGATCGATGGAGAGGCGAATCGTGAGTTTCACCAGCACTTCCCGGGATGCAGGACACGACGTGGTGGTGGTCGGTGCCGGGGTGACCGGCCTGACCGCCGCGTGGCGCTTGGCTGAGGCAGGACGTGACGTGGTGGTCTTGGAAGCCCGTGAACGGGTCGGAGGTCGGCTGCTCACCGAGCGATACGGTGACGATGACGGGGCGGACTTCGAGATGGGCGGTCAGTGGATCGCCCCCGACCAGACCGCACTACTGGCGCTGCTCGACGAACTCGGGCTGCAGACCTTTACTCGCCATCGGGCCGGGCACTCTCTCTACCTGGACCGCAGTGGAAGATCACATCGCTTCGACGACGAGCTCCCGGTGCGGGGGCGGACTGCGGCCGGAATCCAGACACTGACCGCGACTCTCGACGCACTCGCTGCTCAAATCGATCCCCAGCGGCCCTGGACGCATCCCGATGCACGACGGTTGGACCGGGTCTCCTTCGGTACGTGGCTTGAGCAGCAGTGCGACGATCGTGAGGCGTGCGAGAACATCGCGCTCTACATCGGACCCGCGATGCTGACCAAACCGCCGCACGCGTTTTCCGTGCTGCAGGCTCTCCAGATGTCGGCGAGCGCAGGCTCGTTCAGCAATCTGCTCGACGCCGATGTCATCCTTGACCGGCGCGTCAAGGGCGGCCTGCAGTCGGTCCCCCTCGTACTCGCCGAGCGGCTCGGACAACGAGTAAGGCTGGGCGTCGAGGTCACCCGGATTGTGTGGGATGACCACGGCGCCACTGTGCACACCGCGGATGAGACGGTCCGGGCATGTCAGGTCGCACTGGCCGTGCCGCCACCAGTGCTTCGTCGGGTCCGTTTCTCGCCGGCGCTGCCGACTGAGCGCAGGATGGCCATGGAGCATCAGTCATTCGGTCTTGTGATCAAGGTGCAAGCAGCGTATCCGAACCCGTTTTGGCGCGAAGAAGGGCTCAGCGGCACCGGATTCAGCCCGTATCAGGTGGTGCACGAGGTCTACGACAACGCTCCGGCCGACGATCAGCGCGGGTTCCTTGTCGGGTTCGTCTCCGATGTGAACGCCGATGAGGTGAGCCGCCTCAGCGGCAGGGCACGTCGCGAGCGGATTCTCGACTCGCTGGCGGCTTACTTCGGTGATCTAGCCCGTGACCCACTGCTCTACGTGGAATCCGACTGGCAGCACCAGGAGCTGACCGGCGGCGCCTACGGGAGCACGTTCGACCTGGGAGGCCTGACCCGCTACGGAGCAGCCCTGCTCAAGCCGGCGGGGCCCCTTGAGTTCGGCAGCAGCGACACAGCCGGGCACGGTTTCCTGCACGTCGATGGCGCCGTCCGAGTCGGCGAACACCTCGCCGCACGCCTGTTGGGTAACACGACAGAAAAAGAGGAATTCAAGTGACCAACACGTTCAAACCTGAGCTGCTTCCCAGCACTGATAAGATTTTCAACACCATCCACGATCTGGTTTCGATCGGGCCACGACGAACCGGCACCCCCGAAGGAAAATCCTCGGCCTACTATGTTGCCGATACTTTCCGCGCGCTCGGCATCACCGACGTTCGCATCGATGAGTGCCACTCCACCCGCTGGGAGGCAGATCACTGGGGATTGACCGTCGGCGGCGCAGACGTACCGTGCTTCCCGGTCACACACTCGTTCATAGGCGAGAACGACATTGCGGAGTTCTCCACCGGCAGCGATGGCTACACTGCGCGGCTCGTTGATCTCGACAGCTCGCCAACCGCCGAGGAATTAACAGGTGCGATCGTCATTTTTGATGTACATTTCATCGGCTCCGACGTCGCTGCGGAAGCGGGCCATGAAATCTCCACCTCGTTCCCTGATGGCACGTTGCCCGAAGGGAAGCTCATCGACCCCTACCATACGTCACTGCCCGACATCATTCCTCGTCTCGTACAGTCCGGGGCCGTTGGATTTATCGCCGTACTGGCCGACTACTTCGATTCCAACAGGTATATCAACGAGGATATCGGTGATATCCCTATTCCAGGAATGTGGATCACTCGCAGGCAAGCGAACGAGGTCCGGGCCCGTCTACGTGCTACCCCCGTCGTTGAGGCTACGCTGTCGTTGCACGGCCGCCGCGAGCCGGCAACCGGATACAGTCCGGTGGCGGTCCTGCCCGGACGTAGCTCCGAATCCATTTTGATCCACTCGCACCACGATTCAGTGTGGTCCGGAGCGGTCGAAGACGCGAGCGGGACTGCGGTCGTGATCGCCCTGGCGGAGTACTTCGCATCCATCCCCATACAGGAACGCGCCCGTACCCTCATTTTCGCCAGCATGGATACCCATTTCACCGGATACGAAGCACATCAGGCGTTCGTTGATAAGTACGTCGACCACCCAGAAGACGGTCGAGAGATTCTTATCGATATAGCCATCGAGCACATCGCACGGTCTGGCCGTGTTGTCGATGGCGAATTGGTGACAGGCGACGAATCAGAACTCCGGCTGGTGCTGCACCGAACCGGACAGAAAGTCGAAGACTTGCTCGTGAAACTAACGAGTCCACTCGACCGGATCATGCTCCTTCCGACCTCGTTTCTCCCCACCGCGGAGATGCCCACTGATGCCGATTTTCATTACCAGGCGGGAATTCCGGTCATCAGTTTCATCTCGGCGCCGATCTACCTCTACGACGAGTGCGACACGCTCGACAAGGTGGACCGGGACCAGCTTCGTCCGATCACCGGCATGTTCGCCGAGCTGGCCACCGAGTTGCTAGACGAGCCACGGAAGCACTTCCACCCCTGAACAGTCGTCCCAGCGATTCGCGGTCCTGGCTGGATTGGGGAGAATTCTCCCCAGTCCAGCCAGGACCGCTTTATTTAGCCCGCCTGCTGCCATTTACTGGCAGATGGGACGTATGGCACGCAAAAGAGGCACTGCTGCGACACCGGTTGCGAGGGCGAGGACTAGCCCGAACGTCGGTGCGCCGAATGAGTCGAGGAGCCAGCCCGCGGGGGCGGGCCCTAGCCCTGTGCCGATCGCCAGTGCACCACTGGCGGCCGCAACCCAGCGGCCGCTGGGGTCTGCGGCCGCCGCCACGGCGAGGACTTGGACGAGCAGGCCCATGAAGCAAACCTGCCACACGATCGCAGCACCGCCGTAGCTCAGGGGCGAGGGGTCGGCGGCGATCACTAACTTGGCACCCCCCTCCACGGCAGTGAGAACGGCGATGGTGGGCAAACGTCCGAACTTGCCGGCCGCCATCGCGCTCAGGCCGACTCCGGCCAATGATGTGATCGATGCGATCGCCAGTACCACCGAGACCGCGTCGGTAGACATCCCAGCGTAGCGTTCGCCCAGCACGGCACTGTAGGACCAGGCCCCTTGATCCGCCGCCCCCAACAGTGCGACCGCAAGCAGGAACACGACGGGCACCGAGACAGCCGATCCAGTTGCCCGATCGGGTTCAACACTGTCGGGAAGAGCGCGCACCAGCCAGAAAGCCGGTAGGCAGCACGCTGCTAAAACCGCGAAGCCGGCCGCACCACCCCACGCGGCGTTCGCCTCGGGTAACGCGATGACAAGGACCGCGATCACGATCGTGCCGCCTACGACGGCAACAACTGAGGCCCGGTCGGTGTCACGTGTAGCAGTGATCGCGGCCATGGCGGCGGCGTAGCCAATGCCGAGCCCCACCCCGGCCACAATGTTTCCCAGGGCCAGCACCGCAAGATCCGGCGCGGCGGCGGCGGCCACGAAGCCGGCAACCGTGGCGGCGAGCCCCAACGTGGCGACGCGCGGCCGCCCAGACCGGGCCGCCCGTGGCGCCACGATCAGGGCGGCCAGCGCCGTTGCCAGCAGCTGCAGCGTGGCGACCATGCCCGCCGAGGCGTTCGAGAGGTGGAACCTGTTCGCCACGCCCGGTAACAGCACCGGCATCAAGTTGGCCCCTAGGTTTCCCAGCGAAGCCCCCGTAATCAGTGCGGCACCGACGCCGAAGCCGATCCCGGACGAGGAGCGGCTCAGTGACCGCATCGGTTCGTCCACCGTGGACATTGATCTGACATATGAGCTCTTTTCTCATCGACGCCGACCGCCAGTCCCCGCTCGGGGGCATCAGCCGTGATCCGGGCGGATTCGGCGGGCTCAGCTGCTACCCGCCCTCCTGGGTCCGCACACCCACACGAAATATTATTCACGTTATATTACGGTAAAGATACATCTCGGTGTGCGTGCCGCACAGCGCTGGCCTGCGCGGTCCGTTAGAAGAGGTCGGTCGCGTAACGCCCGTCGGCCGCCAGCCGGGCGATCCAGTCGGAGCCGTGTTCACGATGGCCGATTCGGATGAGGGTGTCCTCGACGGCGGGCCCCATGCCAGTGGCATCGCCGCACACGTAGACGTGGGCACCGCGTTCCACGAGATCGAGCACGGTGTCGCGCTGGGCCCAAAGCCGGTGCTGGACGTAGCGAACGTGGTCGTCGGGACGCTGCGAGTAGGCCCGGTACGTCCGTAGGGTCCCGGCCGCTTCGTGCGGGGCGAACTCGTCCACGTAGAGGTCGTCGTGTTCGGGGTGTCGGCAGCCGAAGAACAGCACGTTCTCGCCCTGTGCTTCGCCCCGTTCTGCACGGGCGTGTCGGGCCTGGATGAACGCCCGGAACGGCGCGATCCCCGATCCAGAAGCAATCATGATGATCGGTACCGAGTTGTCCGACGGCGGGCGGAAGGACTCCTGCGGTTGGGCGAGGGCCACGGTGATCCGATCGCCGGGCAGTGCCCGCTGCAGATAGCTGGAGGCGGCTCCCCGGTAGGTACCGGTGCCCGAGAGCGCCGGGGTTTCGACGACGGACACGGTGAGCGCGACGTCGGCCTGCACTTCGGCAGCCGAAGAGATCGAGTATTGGCGCACGCGCGGCTCAGTCAGCCTCTCCAGAACCCACGCCAGATCGACCTGACAGGACGGGAACATTTCCAGCAGATCCAGCAGGGACAACCGTCGTGCCCTGACCACATCCGCGTATTCCGATCCGGCGAGTTTGTCGAGTTCGTCGTGTTCGGGGGGGCATTTCGTGCTTTGGGCCAGGGCCGTGACGACGCCTGGCGAGGCCGGCGCGGAAAGGTCGACATGGCGGGTGAGCAGATCGTCTACCCTCGTGGGCAGGTCGACGGGGATCCTGCCGCTGGGCGCATCGGAGACGACGGTCACGATCTGGTCGGCGCCGACGGCGAGTCTGGCGATCATGCGTGCGACCAGGCTCGGATGATTCTGGGGCAGCACGGAAAGGTAGTCTCCGGTGCGGTAGGAGGTCCCTTCCGGCAAGCGCAGTTCGAGGTGTCTCTTCGATTTTTCGGCGGGACCGCGGGTGAGTTCACGATTTTCCAGTACCACCGCCGTGGCGGCGTCACGGTCCGCATCGGGCTGGTCGGAGACCGTGATTCGGTAGCGCGGCCCGGTCGGCTGGGTGTCGTCGATCCCGTAGTGCGTGGCAAGTTCTGCCCACAGCGGCTGGTACCAGCGTTCCCAATCGCCGAAGAAGTCCGTACGTGCGTCGATGGCACCACGTTCGCGAACCCTGGTGGCGCCGGCGGCGCTCATCGCCTCGTCGATCAAGGCAGGCACCCGTTGATAGGTGGGAGCCCAATCGAGGCTGCCGCAGCCGAGCACAAGGTAGTCCACGTTGGACAGATCCGGCGATGCTTGAGTGAGCCAGTCGACGAACGTCACCGCATTGTCGGGCGGGTTGCCGTTGTAGGACGAGGTCACGATCACGACCGGCCCGTCGACCGGAAGTGGTTTTCCGTAGTCGTCCAACGCCGCGACGGCGGTGTTCCAACCACGAGCGGCCCCGTCGGCGGCGATGGTGCGGGCCAGGCGTTCACCGCTGCCGCCGTTGGAGCCATAGAGGATCTGCATAGGGGTGCCGTGCGGCGGTGGTCCGTCCGCGGCGCGCGTCGGCGACACTGGTCGTGCTGCTCGGGCGGTGGAGGCGGTCTCAGCCTGGGCTCGGAAACGGCTCGTCCGGGCCTTGGCTCGGACGGCGAGGTCCTTGGGTTTGATGGTCAGCGACTCGCTGATTGCAAGCTCGTAGCCTGGGTCGACGAGAGTGATGTCGAAGCGCTGGAGAACCATCGCGAGCACGAGCGTCGCCTCCTGCAGCGCGAAGGGACGACCGATGCAGGCCCTGGCACCGTGTCCGAAGGGCATCCACGCGTACTCGGGGATCTCGTCCATCCGGTCCGGGGCGAAGCGATCCGGATCGAACCGGTCTGGCTCTGGCCACACCGCGGGATCCCTGTGCAGCACGGGAAGCATGACCATCACGCTGTCGTCCGGGCCGATCTCGTATCCGCCGAGAGTCGTGGGTTCACTCGGCGTAAGAGCGAAGGCGGGTGCGGTGGGATGCAACCGCAGCGTCTCGCGCAGAACCTGGCCGATGTAGCCGAGGCGGGCGAGGTCGTCGAATCGGGGAGTCCTGTCCCCGAGTACTTGATCCACCACATCGCGTGCTTTGGCGAGCACATCAGGATGAGCCAAAAGCTCGTGCGTGGCGAAAGACAACAGCCCGGAGGTGGTCTCATGCCCTGCGACGAGGAATGTCGCCAGCTGGTACTGGATGTTCTCTTCCGAAAGTTTCTCCCCGGTGAGTGGGTCTGCGGCGCTGAGCATCCGCTCCAGCAGGTCGTCCGGGCGTTCCTCGCTTGGTGTGCGTGTCCGCAAGGCGACGATGCGCTCAGTGATCTGTCGCATGGTGGACAGATCGTCCCGGTATTGCCGATTCGTGCCGACGAGGAAGGGTTGCACGCCGGGCAGCCGCTCCGTACGTTCGCCAGCTTCGACCAGTGCGCGCACCATCGCGTCCACGAAAGGATGTGGCTTCTCCGAATAGAAGGAGTTGAAGCGGACGTCGAAGGCGCACAGCGCGATCGTGTCGAGGGTCAGCCTGGTCATGTCTTCGGCAACGTCGATGGCGTGGTCCGGTCCGAACCGCTCCCAGCGGGTCATCATCTGCTCGGCGATGTCGAGCATCTGCGGGAAGTAGTCCCTCATCGCCATAGTGCCGAACGCCGGCATCAACAGCCGGTGAGCTTTGCCCCAGTTCGGTTCCTCGTTGTAAGCAGTGAACAGCCCGTCACCACCGAAGTCGCGAACCTTTTTCAGAGCATCGTGCACCGATTTCGACCATAGCGGGTTCGAGCACATCTGCGCTACGAGCTCATGGTGGGAAGCGAAGATCTGGCGCTGCCCCAATACGTTGAGGACGAAGATACCACCGAATCGGGCGTGATAGTCCTCGGCGAATTCGATTGTGGTCTCTTGCGTTCCTCCGAGCACGTCGAACAAGTTGCCCACCACAGGCAACGATTTGGGACCGGGAATCCATTCCGCCGCGATCGCACCGGATTGATCGGCCATCAGAATCTCCTTGTCAATGGTCAGACTGGGTAGTGGATCGATGCTTCCGGAGCGCGAGCACGGCCCCGAGCGCAGCGAGGGCGACGATGACTGCTGCGGCGAAGAAGGTGTGTGTCATCGCACCGACGAACGCATCGCTCACGACCGCCATGAACGGTGCCGCCGACTCGGGCGGTAGTGTCGTGGCGATGCCGCTGGCCGCGCCGACCGTCTCCGAAGCCGGGCCGACGACCTCGTCGGGGAGCTCTCCTGCGAGATTCTGGGCGACGGTACCGGTGTAAAGACTCGCACCGACGCTTCCCAAGACTGCGGTGCCCATCGCACCGCCGAGCTCATAGGCGGTCTCGCTGATACCGGCTGCGGCGCCGGCTTTGTCCGCGGGCGCCGTGCCGATAATCACGTCGTTGGTGAGAGTGTCGGCCACGCCGACTCCTAGGCCCAAGAACGCGCCGCCTGTGAAGGACAGGAGCATCGCCTCGTTCCCGCCCAGGAAGCTCAACACCAGATAGCCGCATGCGGCCGTGGCCAAACCGAAGCCGATCACCCATCCCATGGACAGTGCCCTCGCGACCGATGGAGCGGCGAGCGACCCCAGGATCGCGCCCGCAGCCAAAGGCAACGACCACAATCCGGCCTCAAGCGGGGACCGTTGCAGGACGACTTGCACGTACTGCGGGAAGAAGTAGAGCACCCCGGTCATCGCGAACACGCCCGCCACGTTGGCCAGCACCGCAACAGTGAACGGCAATGACCGGAACAACGTAATGTCGATCAAAGGATGGGTGAGCGTGCGCTGCCGGTAGGTGAACGTCCATGCGATCAGAATTCCGCCGAGAATCCACGCGATCGAAACAAAGCTCCATCCCTGTTTGCCCGCATCCTTGAATCCGAAGATAACCGCGAGAATCGCCGCGATCAACAAGATCACTGACAGCACGTCGAACGGGCCAGGCCGCGGATCTTTCGACTCGGGCAGCAGCACAGGGCCAATGATCAACAGTACGATCATGATCGGCACATTGATCAGGAACACCGAGCCCCACCAAAAGTGCTCCAGCAGCACCCCGCCGATCACCGGACCGAGCCCCGCTCCGCCGGCGAACACCGCCATCCACACCGAGATCGCTCGCCGCCGTTCGGTCGCGTCCTGAAAAACCGACCGGATCAACGACAGCGTGGACGGCATCAACGTGGCACCGCCGACCCCCAACAACGCCCTGGCCAGAATCAACACTTCCGGGCTCCACGCGAACGCAGCCAGAACCGAAGCCACCCCGAAGGCCGCCGAACCGATCAACAGCAACCTGCGACGACCGATCCGGTCCCCCCAAGCGCCCATCAAGATCAGCAACCCCGCGAGGAACACCCCATAGATATCGATGATCCACAGCAGCTGTGTGCCCGACGGCGCCAAATCCTGACTCAGGTGCGGAACAGCCAGCGACAACACCGTCAGATCGACACTCATCAACAGCACCGGAACGGTCAAGACGCCCAGTGCCCACCACCGGCGACCAGCAATCGGCCAACCGGTTTCCGTGCCCTCACCTGCGCGCATGTCGTCTCCTAGCCCGAATCTTTCTCACTCGAGAGTAACTTGGCCAACCGACTAGGTCAACTGGCCAAGTCGTCTGTCTGAGTCACATGCTCAAGCGGGGGGACGGCAACTAGGATGAGGCCATGAGCGACCACGAGACGGTGACGGCACCACGGAAGAAGATCAGCGCCGACGAGCGTCGCCGACGGCTCCTCGACGCAGCACTACGGGTGATGAAGCGCGACGGCATCGCGGCCGCGAGCACGCGGGCGATCTGCGCCGAGGCCGACATGTCTCACGGCGCGTTCCACTACTGTTTTCACTCCAAAAAAGATCTCTACGCCGCACTCTTGGCCAGCGACATCGAGATTGACCTCGGCGCAGCCTGGCCGGATATCTCGTCGCAGGCCAGTCCTCAAGAGAACATCCGAACGCTGCTACTTGCATTCTGGTCTCAAATCGAATCCGACCCTGAGGCCCAGCTGGTCCTGTTCGACCTGGGCAGCTTCGCTCTGCACAATCCCGAACTCCAGGACCTGCCGCGATGGGAACATGACGTCTCCCTGAACAAGACGACGGGATACATCAAACGCCTCGGCGCAGAAGCAGGACTGACATTCCTTCAAGACGAACGCACGCTCGCCGAACTCGTCCTCGATACCCTCAACGGGGTCGCATGGTCATGGCTCGCACACCGCGACAACGACCAAGCCCGCCGCAGCCTCGACCAGTTCGCAAGCATCGCCGCAGCACTCGCACAAAAAAGCGATAAGCAACCCACGCGCCGATCTCGGCCAACTGATTCCATCGCACGACCAACCCTCAGCCAAAAATGACACCCCATCAGCCTTCCTCGAATACCGGGGGTCACAGGACCGCTCGACACACCTTACAAACAGACCCCCAGCACCCTGCGTCGTAAGTTGTTTCACGGAGCGCTGCCACCCGATCTCGCTTTGAAAAACGACGTCGCCACTTAAGTCCACCCCGTGAGGGAGAGGCCTTCACGGGAACATAGATATCGTAATAATTATCAGATGATGGGCCGCATCAGATCGAATCTGCGGCTGCGTCATACTGTCGTTCCACGTCCTCGCGTGGGGACGTTTGAACTGAGAGTGAGGAATCGGACGAGACTGGGGATCGGCACCGGACCGAAGCCCGTTGGCCGAGGCAAAAAGCGGTCAAAATTGCATATCTCTACCGAGGTGGGCGGGCTGCCTCTATCGGTGTCGGTCTCCGCGGCCAACACCCATGACATGGACGCACTGCGAATCCACGACGACAAAGGCTACGTCTACGATGACCTGCCCACTGGCTGCGCAACGGGAACATCGTGCCCCGCAACGCCCGCACGGGCGTCGAATCCAGCACCAGGCTCGGGCGCTACCGGTGTCGCGTCGAACGCAGCTTTTCCTGGTTGTTCAACTATCGCTTTCTAACCCCGCGGCGGGAACGCAAAGCCAGCAGCTTCGCAGGATTCCTCACCCTGCCAGCCCTCACCTGAGCGCCCCCACAGTGAGACGCCCCCTTAATGGATTCTCCCGACGCGCCGACGTGGTCGAACGGGAGCGGGCGCGTGGAATCACGGCCTTCCGCCGCGAGCACTGCCGCGAACCGAACTTGAAGCAGCTGCTGGAGACTGGACGCCGCGCCCAGTACTCGGCGCACCAAGCGAAACCCGCCGAGTGCCTACCGCTGGCCCGCACGTGGCGCGGTGGCGTCACGATGCCACGGGGAGGGCTTGAGCTGGCGCTCGACGTCGCGCCAGACGCGCTCCGGGACCGCAACATCAGCCCAACATCGCACGCCGCGGTGACCAGCGCGGACCCGGCCTCGGCACTCTCCACTGGAACGCCGAAGCCACATTCGGCACCACTGCTCGGCGAACTTCGCCTCTGCTGGGGCATCCGAAACGGCATCCACCCGAGGACTTGCTCCAGCTCGCCAGCCGCACGGGCTTCGCCGGCGAATCCCCCGTCGTAGCGCTGAAGACCCTGGTGGTGCCCGCTCCGCCGTCGTCGTGCGGTCCGGGTGTTTGACAATCTATCTAAGTATGAAGTGTACTTAGATACATGAACGACAGCGTTGCGGCGTGGCCGGCGGCCTGGATCCGGGCCGCCATGCCGACGGCAATCCTTGCGACGTTGGAGCGCGGCCCGCTCCACGGCTATGCGATCGCAGCAGGACTCGAGGGGCTCGGGATGGGCCGCCCGCGAGGCGGATCCCTCTACCCGCTCCTCGGCACGCTCGAATCCTCAGGCGCCATCGCGGCGTCATGGCACGAGGGAGATGGCGGGCCAGGTCGCCGCGCGTACACGCTCACCGCTGCCGGGCGTGAGCGCCTCGCGCGCGAACGCGGACAGTGGACCGACCTGGTCACGACGCTGAGCTCCGAACACACCGATCACGAAGGAGAACGCTCATGAGCACCGGACTGGAATCGGTCCAGCAACAATTCACCGCAGCACGTGGCGTGAGCACCGACGGCGACTGGGCGCAGTTCGCCGTTGCGCGCCTGGTGCTCGACGGCGTCCCGCGCCAGGTGGCCGACGAAGCCGTGCGCGAGTTGCTGCCCACCGTCGCGGACAGCGGGGAGGCTCCGGCGGAGCTGTTCGGCACCCCTGCCGACTGGGCCGGGAAGTACCAGCGAGAACGGTGGGAAAACGGCGAGAACGTCCGGACCGAGCCGGACGTGACCACCCGACGCGACCTAGTGATCGTCTCGCTGATCGGCGCAGGCCTCATCTCGAGCATCCAGTTCCTGTTGACGCTGCTCGACAAGGGGGGCACCGAGGTCTACACCCCGATGTACGTGCTGTTCCCGCTCCTGTTGAGCGCCGCGCCGCTCGCCGTTCTCCAGACCTTCCACCGGGCCAGGGTCGGGCGTTCCTTCCACTCCGCGGTGGGCCTGGCCGCTGGCACCGTCGTGGCACTGGCATTGATCATCGCGACGCTCTTCCTCACGTTCGGCGATAGCCCCGCCTTCGAAGCCGGTGGGTTCTGGCACCTCGTGCTCGGGGGAGCCTGGTGGGCCGCCGCCTGGATCGTCGGCAAGGTGTGGCCGCAGCCTGATGCGCGGCCCGCCGGGGAACCGGGTTCGGCCGTCGGCGACGACCAAGCGGCGTGGTGCGATGACCTGGCCGCCGCCCTGCGGCGCCGGGACGACATGACCGACGCCCGCGTAGCGCAGATCATCGCCGAGTCCCGAGACCACATCGCGCAGTCCGGCCGATCTGCGCGCGAAGAGTTCGGCTCCCCCGAGAGCTACGCCGATCGGTTCGAGCGGGCCGAGCGGGTGCGCTCGCGGCGGCTGGCCTGGTTCTGGGCCGTGCTCGCCGCCCTGGCCGCGGGACTGGTCCTCACGCACGGGACCGCCGAGGGCTGGCAGTGGAGCGGACGGCTCCTCACCGCCGGCGTGTTGCTCCTGCTCTCCGGGAGCACCGCGGCCTTCTGGTTGCAGCGGCTCCTCCGCCAGGCCTGAGCCGCGAAAGCGCGGGACCGGTCGGCTTCTCCGATGAACGCGATCGTGCCCTAGGTTCGGGAGGCCCCGGACCGCTGCCGAGCGATCAGCGCGGGAAGCGGTCCGGAGACGAGCTTCGTGGGCGACGGCGTTGGACCGGCGGAACCCGCACGGTCGCACCCATGAACCCGGCGCCCACGAGCCCGCGACAGGAGTGACTGAAGAGTGCGCTGGCTAGCGACAAGTGCGATCAGGTCGTTCACGGTTCCTGGCTCGTGTCGGCGAGACTCCCGAGAACACGCCGAGAGCACCCGCAGGCTGGCCTAAACGCTGTCTCGTAACCCCATGGGTACCCCAGAAACAGGGAGGCCGGGCTGAGGTCGATGGAGGTTCAACCCCAGCCCGGGCACTCGCGCGAGCGCCACTCACCGGCTTCGACGCGACAGTAATTTCCCGAAACCGGCCCTGCACGAGGAACTCGCAGAACCAACGCTAGCGCAGAAAACGCCATCGCTGACCACCTTTCCCGACCGATCACTCGATCAACACCACACCGAACCCCACCGGAGGACCCACCAACGAGAACGATCACGGTGCGCCCTGCACCAACCCCGCAGACCTCACTGCCTGGTGCTGCTCAGACTGCGCCGAAACCGTGCGCCGCCACCTCCGCGAATCGAGGACTATGCCGCCGTACTCCCCGTCGAACCCAACCTCGCCGGCAGTAACCGACGTTCCCCGGCTTCGGTTCGCGTTCGCCCCTCTTCACCGCTCTGAAAGGTCGGAGACACCGTCGCTGTACAGCGCGGGGACTACGGAACGACGTTCGATGGCCTCGCCCGACTCTGCATCGGTGCCGAACTTGCCGACATGACACCCTGACACACCTCTCGCCCCCACACAGGCATTTCCCCCGCCGTGAACCCCACACCGATCGTTCGCGACGTCGAGGGCCGCGCGCTCAGTGACCGCCCAGCCCTCGCGCGCCTCGCCGCCCGTCTGTGCACACCATCCGCGGCATTGCAAATATTTGGCCGAGCATGGCCCCTGCCTGCCATTTAGTATCTGTTCGCCTATCCCCTTGTCGCATGCAAGGCTCCCCCAAGCTTCGTTGCACCGCCTCACTCGGTCCAGTGCCGAGCGCTATCGACGAGCATCACTGTCCAGAGAACATTCGCGGTCTCGTGTCGTGCTGTGGATTCACTGCGTGCACTACATCGCCCCGAATAATACCGACCAAAAGGAGCGCGACTACCCATATTTTCAGGATGGCGCATAGGATTCCTGGGTCACAGCTTCGGAAAGATCGAACCGATGGCAGACGGACGGCAATCGCCGCCCGTCTGCCTCCACGTTCGGGAGTTCAGGACTCGAACGAGGCTCACCTGGAACCGGTGCGCCCCGGCACGCGATCAACGGACCCCGGTGCCCACGAGCGTGCTGGTATCCACTGTCCGCACATCCTGTTCGTCCAGCGAGGCGAGAAAATCTCCGCGCAGTGCGCGTACCTGATCGGGCGTCAGACCGTCGAGGGCACCGCGGAGTCCGCTACCGAGAACGAACCGCCAGGCGAAATCTTGGCCGGACGGCACCGCGCCGGGCACTTCCCGCACCGTGACTTCGGTGAGACCGAGGCCTTGGAACCATTGCGACAGCGATTCCCGAGTGTTGATTCGGGTGATGGGATTCGGCTGATCCTGCCCGTCCGCGATGTTCGGTTTGTACCGTTCGACGATGTTGTAAAACGCCTTGCTGTATTCTTCGATCGCGCCTCTGCGCCACACGCTGACTCCGAATCGTCCCCCGCTGCGCAGCAGGCCGACCAAGCGGGCCGCCGCCGTATCCATCTCCGACAGAAAGAACACACCATACGCGCATTGCACCCTGTCGTAGGGCATCCCATTCGGTGGCTGCCAGGATGTCACGTCCGCTTCCCAGAAGGACACGTTGCCGACTCCTTCGGCGTCGGCCCGTTCTCGGCCGGCGGTCAGCAGGCCTGCGGCGAGGTCTACCGCGTCGACCGTTCCGCTCTCTCCCACGGCACGCCCGGCGGGAATCGCCGACGCTCCGGCTCCGCAGCACGCGTCGAGCACCCGGTGTCCTGCACCGGGAGCAACTTCATCGACGAGGGCTCGCCCCATCGGCCCCCAGACCAGCGGCGTGCAGGCGACATAGTCCTGCCTCGTCGCCCCGAACAATGCACCCAGCTTTCCTGCATTCACCCGAAATCCCTTTCATCTCTACGGACGCCCCACTTCGGGGTTAGGAATGATCTGCGCGTTTCATCCATCGGTGGCGCAGAGCACCTCGGCCGTCGGGCGGGGGCGTGCGGTCGCCGGAGGACGCTCAGCACGCGCAGTCGACATCGCACGCAGCCACGTCGTGGACGACCATGCCGGCAGCGTGCCAGGTTTTGAGTCCTTCGGTGTCTTTTTCCAAGCGCTTTCCGATGACCTCAGCGATATGGGCGAAGCGCTGCCGGAACTTGTAGACGAAGCACAGGTGCAGCGCCCGGTGCCGCACCGACGGCCCGCAGAAGAACAGCCCCGGGGTGGTGGTGGACTCGTCGTCTTCGGTCAGCAGTGGCCATCCGTCCTCTCGCGCGACGAAAAGCCCCTCCACCGCGTTCAGCGCCGGGCGATACCCGGTCGCCAATACCGGCGGGGTCTCCGTTCGCATCTCGTCGCCCTCAGTCGTGTGCACGACGTATGCGTCCCCGTTGCGACGAATCGACGTGGCGGCCGCGCCGGATGCGAAGTGCAGGAGCCCGCTGGCCCTCGCCCGTTCCAGTCGCTGCCGGGTACGCGGCGCCAACACCATCGACGGATCGGAACCCTCCGCTTCCCACGGAGCACGTGGATCCACGACCGTCACCGGATTGCCCTGGTGAACCAGCGAGCAGGCCACGTCGATGCCCGACTCGTAACCTCCCACCACGGTCACGGGCTGACCGTGCGGAGCAGACCAGGCCGCGGACTTGGACGTGTGCACCCCGAGTTCAGCGCCCGGGATTCTCGGGGCCTCAGGTGCGGAGAACTCGCCAGCGGCCCAGATCACCGTTCGTGCCGTGATCGGGCCGCGGCTGGTCTGAACGACGAACTCGCCCGCACCGTTCCTGTCGACGGCAAGAACGCCGCACTCCTCCAGCACGGGGGCGTTGAAGTGTTCGCGGACTCGGTCGAGGTAGTGGGCGTAGCCCTTCCCCGACGGGTAATCGATCTTGAGGGTATGCGCGGGTGAGGTCTCCGGGTGAATGGAGTTCAGATCGATCGCCCCGAAGGCGTTGCCGGTGAACGACGGCGTGAGGAAGCGCATCTTCTGCGGCCACCGGCGGAAGGTCTGGCCCACCCGTCCCCGCTCGACGATCCCGACCACAAGCTCGTCCACGGCCATCAGCGCGAGCCCCGCGCCGAGACCGGCCGGGCCAGCTCCGACGACGAGCGCATCGATCCGGCGGGTGTCTGCAACCAGCGTCATAATGAAAATGATAATCGTTATCGTGTAGTCTTGCCCCGTGCGCCTGATCACTCACGCCGCGAGCGCACTTCCGCCCGTGTTTCCCGAGATCGAAGGAGTCCCCGGTTGTCTGCGAACGAGCCGACCAGGATCGTTGTCGTCGCAGGGCTGGCCGCCGACTGCGCACGAGAAGTCGCCGACGGACTCAATGCGGCCAGCAGCCGCACCGTGACCGTTCACCACGACTTGAGCGCTGCTCGCGAAGGTGTCATCCGCAGAGAAGTGCGCACCGCGTCGCGCGTTCTGGCCACCCCGGTGGAACTCGTACGCTGCTGCCTGTCGTGCACGCTGCGCGAGGACGTACTCCGCGTCGCACTAGGTCTTGCCGAGACCGGCCGGCATGATCGGATCGTGCTGCACCTGGACCCCGGTATCGAACCGGAACCGGTGTGCTGGGCACTGTCGCACGCACTGGTCGGGGACAAGTGCGTCACCGACGTGGCGGACATCGAAGGGGTGATCACCACTATCGACCAGGCACGCTGGCTGGAGCAGGCCACCTCAGCCGAGCCCGTGCCCTCCTTCGCCGCCGCATTCGGTGAAAGCGATGACCGCACGCTGGCACAGATCGCTGTCAGTCAAGCCGAATTCGCAGATGTCCTCGTCACTTCCGGCGCCGTCTCCGACGACCCGACCACGGCAGTACTCACCCGGCTGGCTCCACTGGCATCCCGTGTCCCGGAACATGGGATCGATCACCGCAGCTTGCTCGACGACCTTCCCGCCGAAGCGCGGCGAGGTCGGTGCGACGACGCGCACGGTCCCCTGCTGCAAGGGCAGCCTCCACTGGAGCACGAGCACGGTGTCGCATTGACGCTGTTCAGTGCACGCCGCCCCTTCCACCCAGAACGACTCGAAGAGGCAACCGGTGCACTCGTCGACGGAGTGGTCCGTAGCCGAGGGCGCATCTGGCTCGCCACTCAGCCCGACGAGATGTTGTGGATCGAATCGGCAGGTGCGGGCATGCGGGCCTGGTACAGCTCCCCGTGGTTTTCCAGCCTCGGCGGCCACGAGCACGAGGACGCGGACTGGGAAAGCCTCTCACCCGTACAGAGCGCTATGAAGTCCTTGAACTGGGACCCCTACTACGGCGATCGGGAACAGCAGTTGGTGATCATCACGCACTCGGGTACGGACCCGGACGACATCGTCGATGCCCTGCAAGCAGCGCTGTTGACCGACGACGAACTAGCCGAGGGCGAAGCAGCGTGGTTGCGCTACCGGGACCCGTTCAAGGAGGCATCCCACACGGATTCCGCCGAGGACACGACCACAGGATCCGGTTCCAGCGGCGAACGATGAGCCGGGTGGATCTTGCCGCACCCTGCGAACCGGCCCACTCCACCTCCCGCATGCAATGACGCGTTCCCGACAATCCGAACGGGACCGGCCGCAGATATTTCGGCAACGGCGTTTCAGCCTGAACCTCGTCCGTCAACCAGCGACACAGATCGACAACATACGCCGATTCTGCAACGCCTCACCGAGGTGGCAGACCTTGCGCGCGACCGGATGCGCACATCGCTGGACAATGACGAATGGGACCGCACACAGCCCGGCAGGGCGGCGCCCGCCGGGCGCCGAATAGGACCACCCTGCGGCGAGACATACGAAAAGGCAGTCACTTTGCACCAGCACACCTTGCTCGCATCCACGAATCGCATCCTTGAGCAAGGAAAACAGCTCGGCGACGATTCCGGTCACAGCCAGAGCGAGCACACCAGATGAAAACTGAAATACCGGACGGATCGGGTACGCCGATTCTTGTCCTATCCGGAATCGGGGTCGGATCACTACTCGGACTGACCAGCCCCCCTGCCGCCCAGCTGGCCGACGCGGCGGTCGGTCACACTGTTCTCGCGCTCGTGACACTGCTGATGCTGGAAACGGCATTCAGCGCGCAAACCCCGTCGCGGGAACAGCTGCGCTTCGTCGGAGTCACCTGGTCTCACAATTTCATCCTGAGCCCCATCATAGCCACGCTTCTCGTCCTCATCATGCTTCCCGATCAGCCTTTGCTCGCCACGGGAGTGTTCCTCTACCTGTGGGCCCCGTGCACGGATTGGTTCTTGGGATTCACCCGGCTCGCCGACGGGAACACGACGATCGGTGCGATACTCGTGCCGGTCAACATGCTCACTCAGCTCTTGCTCTACCCCGTGGTCATCTACGCGCTGACGCGCAACAGCACCCCCTGGGACATCGGAGAGATCACCCAGTCGCTCTGCACGTGGTTCCTCCTCCCCGTACTCGTCGCGACAGCGGCCCGCGCGGCATTGCACGCGACTCTTTCCACCGCGGCCTTCAACCGCACGATGAAGTCGGCGAGGAAAGCAATACCGATCGCACTGGCGTTTCTGGTAATCGAGATATTCGCCGGAAACACTCGGGCCATGGTGAACAACGCAGACTCGATGTTGCGGATTCTCGCCGTCACTTTGACATTCTTCGTCGTCACTTACCTGCTCGCCGGAGCCATCTCACGAACCTTTCATATCCAGTATGCAGAGCACGCCCTGCTGGTGATGACGACGGCGGCACGCAATGCCCCGATGATGCTCGCCCTGACCACGATCACTTTCCCTGATCAGCACCTCACACATGCCGCGATCACGATCGGGATGCTGGTGGAATTCCCGCACCTCGTCGCGCTGCGAACGCTGCTTTCGAGGAAACGCCGATGAAACCCGGCAACCGTTCCCGGCCTGGTTCGACGCGCGGGCACGCAGAGCTCACCGGAGGACGAACGAGCCAATTTTGCCGATTCAGCAAAGCACCTTGGCAACAAACGTAAACTCGGCCTACCTTTCGCGACGCGGTGAGCAGCACCGCACCGGCGAAACACGAACCGAGGGCAGGACGCATTGTCAACAACAACTGGATCCTGCAACGAGCGCTTCGGCCGGCTCCAGGAGGAATTCGCCCACCGGCTGGAAACCGGGCACGAACTCGGAGCGGCACTGGCCGTCCGCGTGGAAGGCGAATCGGTGGTCGATCTCCACGGCGGCTGGGCCGACGCCGTACGAGCCACACCGTGGCGAGCGGACACCCTCGTGTGCGTGTGCTCCACTACCAAGACAGTGATCGCGCTGGCCGCCCTGTTGCTGGCCGACCGAGAAGAACTGGATCTTGATGCTCCCGTCTCCCGGTACTGGCCGGAGTTCGCGGCCGAGCAGAAGGACATGATCAAGGTGCGGCATCTGCTGTCCCACACCTCGGGGCTGTCCGGCTGGCAGCAACCCATCGCGTTGCCCGACGTCTACGACTGGGATACCTCCACGACACGCTTGGCCACGCAAGCTCCGTGGTGGGAACCGGGTAGCACATCCGGCTACCACGTCATCACTTTCGGCCACCTGATCGGGGAGGTGATCCGCCGGATCACGGGAATGCGGCCGGGAGAGTTCGTGGCCCGCGAACTCGCGGCACCGCTCGGCGCGGATTTCCACATCGGGCTCGACCCTGCCGAGTTCCATCGAGTGGCCGAACTCATTCCGCCAGCTCAACCGGACGTCACCAGCATGCCGGATCCGGACGGCATCCAGGCACGGAGCTACACCGGCCCTTTCCCCGATTTTTCCCAGTTCGCGGATGAGCGCTTCCGGTGCGCGGAGATCCCGGCCGGCAACGGGCACGGCACCGCGGAGGCCTTGGCCCGTCTCCAATCGATCGTCTCGAACCGGGGCTCTCTCGGAGGCCGACGGCTGCTCGGACCACACACCCTCGATCGGATTTTCGACGTGCAGTCGAACGGCACCGACCTCGTTCTCGGCGTTCCGCTGCGATTCGGCATCGGCTACGCCTTGCCCTGTGAAGCGACCTTCCCGTTCATCCCGGACCGCAGGATTTGCTTCTGGTTCGGCGCGGGAGGCTCGTTCGCCGTCAACGACCTGGACCGGCGCGTCACGATCACCTACGTGATGAATCAGATGCACCCTGGTCTGGTCTCCCCCAACGCCGCCGCGTACCTGACCGCCGCGTTCGAAGCTCTCGACCAGCTCTGAGCATCAGAGCAGCGCGGCGCGGTCCCGCAAGAAAGCTGCACGATCAACTGGCGAACGCCGCGGGCACGTCGCGCACTTCCCCTTTTCCAACAAACGGAAAGCAAGGCAGCATGAGGCACGTCGCACGAACCTAGCGGTACCCGTACCGGGAGGAGGGCGGCGCACGTCGACGTAACGCGGCGGCGGCAACCCTGACCCTGCCTCAGCCGCCAGCGCCACCGAGGCAGGATCTACCGCAAGAGCTGGGGGCCAGTTCCGGGATGACCTGCTGGCGCCGCCTGCGGGACTGGCAGGAAGTCGGGGTCTTCGACCGCCTCCACGAGGTGTTGCTCCGAGCTCAATACGGGCCGGGCTGATCGACTGGTCGCGCGCATGTGTGGATGCTTCCCACGTCCGCGCGAAAAAAGAGGGATCTGCGACTGGGTCGAGCCCGGTCGACCGTGGCAAGACCGGATCGAAACATCACCTGATCTGTGACGGCGGCGGAGTGCCTCGCGCAGTCACACTTGCCGGTGGCAACCGCAACTACACCGCGCAGCTCGTTCCGCTCGCAGACACCGTTGCCCGTGTCCGAGACCACCGAGGTCGACCGCTCCACCCACCAAAGACCCTCGTCGCCGACCGAGGCTACGACTACGGCACATACCGGAACCTGCTGCGGCAGCGCGGAATACGGCCTGTGACCAGCCGTCGTGTCACCCGAGGTAACAACTCGCTGAGCAAACCCTGGCCCCCTGCACCAGTACCGGCGCTTGACCGGAAAGGTGGGAACGCCGCATCGACGTCCATTTGCGGTTTCCCCGCCCTGGCCCGCGGACCCATCACCTGCCGCCGACTCCCACACCACACGCGCTAGGAGCTCTAAACGAGAGCATCAGAGCTGGCCATATCGGCCCCTGCGCGTCTCGATTCACCACGCCGACACCGTCCCACGACTTCTTGGTGGAACCTCCTCCTAATAACGACTCGGGAATGGGCACGGGTTGCCAGTGTCGAAGTCGGCTCTGATTCAGTTTTCTCGCGGGACCGCAGTCCGCGAGTCTCGGCCCGTGGCGTCTATCGGCCCCAGGGGACGGACCGTCCGCCGCAGGCAGAATCGGCCGACGAGTCCGGCGGCGGCAGCGAGCAGGCCCAGTAGGATCGTGATGGCAGGCCCGGTGGGTACCGCGACGTTCGCCGACACTGTCGCCCCGACCATTCCTGCCGCCGCGCCTAATAGCCAGCTCAGCACGATCGTGAGCACCGGACCACGCACCAGGACCCTGGCGGCGCTGGGCGCCGCGAGCAGGAATGCCACGGTGAGGATGGCACCGACCTGGGAGGCCATCAGCGCCGTAGCCCCGGTCAGGAGCACGAGCATGATGGCCGACATCGGCCCGGTACGGTGTCCCGCCGCCCGGTAGCCGTCGGGGTCGAACGCGGAGAACACCAGTCTCCCGTGCATAGCCAGTACTACCACCGAGGTGACCACCAGCAGGACCCCCGCCATGACGAGGTCCGTCTCGGTGACGTTGACGATCTGGCCGACGAGGAACTGCTCCAGATTGCGCGCGGTGTTCGACAAGAAGGCACTCGTGAATACCGTGCCCAGGCCGAATCCGCCCACCATCAACGCGCCGGTGAAGGCCGAGACCAGCTTCGGACGTCGGCGGATGAACAAGGTCAGCACGCCGACCGTCACGATGCCTGCCGCGAAACCCCCGAATGCCAGATGGACACCGAGCGCGGCGGCCGCGGCGATCCCAGGAAACGTGGCATGCCCGAGAGCGTGGGTGAGGTAGGACAGTCTCCGGTCCAGCACATGCGTGCCGAGCACGGCGCTGATCCCGGCGAGCAACACGATTTCGATCAGCACCCGGGCGTGGAAGTCGAGCTCAGGCCACATCAGGCCTCCTCGCACCGGACAGGCGGTAGCGCACGCCGCGCCAGGTTCCAGCGACCGCGGCCAGCAGACAGCCGATGAGCACGATGCCCGCGGATGGAGGTACCTGGACATCCGCCTGCACGGAAGCGATGTAGCTGACCACCAGACCGAGCCAGCTGGCGACCGCTAGGCCGAGTCCTCCGCTGATCATCGCTCCGGACCAGCTGCGGCTCAGGGTCGTGCCGATGAGCCCTGGCAACAGCAGCACCCCCAAGGCCACGAGCGTGCCCACCGTGCGGACCGAGCAGACCACGGTGACAGAGATGAGGAGGTTCAGAATCAAATCGGCCGCGAACACGCTATGTCCTCGTGCCTCGTAATCCACGGGATCGAATGTGCGCTGGTAGAGAAGATAGCCGCACGCGAGCAGCACGAGCATGACCAGTAGCGCGACTCCCAACGCCATTTCAACATCCACTGTGGACAAGGTCAGTGGCTGGCCGGTCAGGAAGTCCGTCAGCTCTCCCGCATAATCACTGCGCCGGGACAACAGCACGACCCCAGTGGCGAACAAGGTCGTCAGCAGGACGGCCACGGTGGTCTCCTGCCGCACCACGGCGCTGCGCGCAAGGACGGTCACGGCGACCGCGGTCACCGCCGCCGCGCCGAGCGCCCCCCAGAAGACCCCCGGCACGCCACCGAAAATAAAACCGACGACGACGCCCGGCAGCACCGTGTGCGTGAGAGAGTCGGTCAAGAACTCCAGCCGACGAAGCACGATGAACGGGCCGAGGAGCCCGCCGAGCACCGAGAGCACGAGCATGACGGCGAGCGCCCTCCCCATGAACGGGACGGCGAAGATGGTGACCAGCATGGACCCGCTCACTCCCTGCCCGTTCCGGTGCCGACGGAGCTGGAGCGGCCCGTGTAGCAGGACACGAGCAACTCCGACGTCAGCACATCGGCCACCGGGCCGAAGCCCCGCTGAACCCGATTGAGCAGCACTGCACGCGTGCACGCCCGGCGGGCGAACTCGTGGTCGTGCGTGGAGATCAGCACCGTCCGACCACCCCGTGTCAGCTCCAGCAGCTCTGCCTCGATAATGTCCGCGCTCGGCTTATCAACGCCACTGAACGGCTCGTCGAGCAACAACACCCGCGGCTGCGCCGCGAGGGCGCGCGCGAGCAGGGTGCGCTGGCGCTGGCCACCGGACAGTTCCCCGAACAGGCGTCGCTCGTACCCGTCCAGCCCGACCCTGCCCAACGCCTCGCGCGCGGTGGCACGATCCCGGGTCCGGGGCCACAGCGCAGGCCCGGTCCGCTTCCCGACTCCCGTGAGCACGACACCCAGCACGCTGATGGGAAACTCCGGATCCACGCCGTCGGCTTGCGGCACATAGGCACAGCGTGATCGAGACAGGGTGGCGTTCTCACCGAGGATTCGGACGACCCCGGTGCTGTCGACAAGACCGAGAAGTCCTCGAAGCAGCGTGGACTTCCCTCCCCCGTTGGGACCGATCAACGCCAGCATGTCCCCGGAGCAGGCAGTGAACTCGACGCCCTCCAGCGCGGCCCGCCCGTCGTAGCTGAACGTGGCCGCACTCACCTCGACCGTCCGGTGGTCAGCGCCGTCCGTCATCGCAGGTTCGAAACGATTACGTCGGCGTTGTGCGTTTCGGTAGCGATGTAGTCGAGCCCAGGACCGTTGTTATCCGAGTACAGCGGGTCGGACACGATCTTGACATGAGCCTGTTCACCGACCGAGCGCACCACGTCGACGGGAATCGTGGCTTCGGTGAAGATCGCCTTCACCTTCGCCTCCTGGAGCGTGCGAACGAAGTCATCGATCTGCTTGCTCGACTGCTCAGCCTGGTCATCGAAGCTAGGGATCACCGAACCGGCGAACTCGACACCATAGTGATCGCAGTAATATCCGAAGGCGCCGTGCGTCGTGACGATCTTGCGCTGGTCAGCCGGGATCGAGTCGAGAGCCCGACGAGTCTGCTGCTCCAGCTCGTCGAGCTTGGCCAAGTAAGCCGAGGCGTTCTGCTCGTAGAGATCCTTATTGGCAGGGTCCTGCTGCTCGACCGCTTGAGCGATGTTGCGAGTCATGACCTTGGCGTTGTCCGGGTCGTGCCAGATGTGCGGATCGTCTTCAACCTTGCCGTCCTTCACCCGCTTGCGCAGCTTGGCTCCCGCGGCAGCGTCCGCTTGAATCCCCTGGAAACCGGCCGAGGCCACCGCCTGGGGCAGCCATGCATCCGTGAGGCCCGCGCCGCCGTGCACCACGACATCCGCCTGCACGATGTTGGTGACATCCGCAGGAGTGACCTCATGGTGATGCGGAGACTGATTCGGCTGCAGCAAGCCGACCACTTTCCCGCGATCCCCGAGCACCTGCTGCGCGAAATCCGCAGTCTGCGTCGTGCTGGCGACCACTACCGGCCCCTCATCCTGCGGCGCGGGCTGCGACGCCTGCGGCGAGCACCCGGATAAGCCGACCACGGCAGCCACCAAGGCTGCCGTTCCCCCACCGGCCATGTGCCTGAAGCCCATGTTCCACACACCTCCACTATTGAAAACCGTAATCATTTTACTTACACCGGCACCGGACTGCGGGATGAGATGGCACACATTAAAATATCCGTTTTGGTTATTTTGACTACTATTGTCGTTTAGTTCCCTTCGGGACACTTCTTGCTCACTGCCTGTCAGCGACGGAGCCGCTGAGCAGTGACCATCCGAGTAAAACGACCACCGGCAGGTTCGCAGCGGCCCCTCGCGAGGACAGCCATTTCGCCAGTGCAGGGAGCTACTGCCACCTGCGCTTTCATGTAGCGCGAGGACGAACGGCCAGCAACAACAGTGAGCTTCACTTACGAAAGAGGCTGTCCCTAGACGGTGTCCGTAAATGCTCGGGAGCATGCTGGTTGACCTGTTGGTTTGCCTGTCATCCGGTGGGGGTGAGGTTGTGCAGGGCGGGCGATACCGAGATGGCGTGGTGAACGCCATGGCCCCTGAGGCGGCAATCGCGCAGGATCTTTCAGCTCTTCATGCGGGCGAAGGAGTGCTCGACGCGGGCGCGGACCGTGCGGCGGGAGGCGCTGTGGCCTTCTTCCCAGGCTGGCAGTACTTCGTTCTTGTGGCGGCGGTAGTGCGGGCCGGTGCCGCGGTAGCCGCCGCCGGGGTGATGCCGACGGCGGCCCCGGCTCCCGCTTCCTCCCAAGCCGGGCAGTCGTTGCGGCCGCAGGGCAGCCGATTGCTGACGGCGACGACCAGATGAAAGTCGGCATCGATGACGAACTGGTGATTGGTGGAACAGCCGTAGTTCTTGCTGGAGGCGGCCACGCTGCGGTCGCGGATGGGGACCAGCGTGCCATCCACGATGAGCACGGCGCCCTTGCGGAAGCACCGTCGGGGGCTGGAGGGCGAGGGCCGGCCGACGTTGTCGACGATCCGGTCGGCCGCCGACTTCGAAACACTGAAGAGCGGGGCGAGCTCGCGCAGGGTGAGGTTGGTGCGCCAGTACACGGCCACCAGTAGCACCCGGTCCTCGACCGGCAGCGACCATGGCCGACCCTTGCGGACCGGATCGGCACCCCCGAGCCGCAACGCGGTGATCAGCTTGGTGAACTGCCGCGGGCTCAGCCCGGTAAACGGGGCTATCCAGGACGGCTCCGACGTCATGATCACACCGGTCACGACAAGATCGCCTCACCCCTGAACAGCAGTTACGGGACAACCTTTAGCGACGGTCGATGCTAGTGATTATCGTCGGGCGGAGGTGTTGCGGCAGTGGCATGCCGATGAGCAGTCCGTCGGCCAGCCAATCACAGAGATCGGCCACGTCACCTGCTTCGTGAAGCGGGCCCGCCAGCACCGCTCCACCACTCGGTCGCCGTGCGACGTCGCACGGCTGTACAAGGACAAAAGGTCCCGCGCCCGGGCAAGCCGTGGCTCTGGTCGTGCGAGGGAATAGCGCGAACGGGCAGCTGCTCTGAACCAGCACCCCGTGCTCGCACTTCCGAACTGCTGACCGTAACGCCCCTAGCGGGTCCACACCCACAGCCGGGCAAGGCTTGACCCCACACGCCATCACCGTGAACCCCTCCGTGCGCTGCATCCCGCCATACTAACGAAAACGGTTACCGTTTTCATCTGATGGCCTTCGCGGCGGAGCCGACTCGGCACCTCGCAACGCTCGATGTTGCCGACGTACTGATGTCTGTCGTGGGTGTAGGTGATCAGGTGGACACCCGTCACCGATGCCAGCGTGGTGTGCCAGGATGAGCGGCGGTACTCGCGCATCACGGCCTGGGGTTCGCCCTCGGCTGAGCCGATCACGTCAAAGCGGCCGAGGCACCGCCTCGGAGTAACCGATCAGGATGTTCGCGAACGCATTCCCACGGATTCGTCTCGCCCCCGGTGGCCCAGCTCGGGCGTCAGCTGCCCGTCCCGAGCTGGCCGTAGCAGGCTGCGGCGCGCCCCCAAGCCCGCACCCGCAGCGGAAACGTCGCCGCGAGCTTCCAAAACGTGCCCACGGACGTGCCAGATGCTGACGATCTCTTGTAGGGCAACAGCGACCTAGCGCTGTGCGCCACCAGGTGTTTCTGGTCGGCCGTGAGCGTCCGACCCACCATTAAGGCTCACAGAACGATCTTGCTTAGCGCTTCGGATAATAAGAGGGCGTCTCGTTTGGATCTTGACCCGCCATCCGGGATGATCGCGTTGTCACGGCGGTTGGTTCCGGACGAGTTGTGGGAGCTGGTTGAGCCGTTGATTCCCGAGGTCAAGGACCGCCCACAGGGTGGCGGCAGGGCGCCGGCGGATGCTCGGATGGTGTTCACGGCGATCGTGTATGTGCTCACTAGTGGGTGTGCGTGGCCGTGGCTGCCACCGTCGTTCGGGGTCACGGTCCCGACCGCGCACCGGTGGTTCGTGCGCTGGACCGAGGAAGGGCTGTGGGCGCGGATCCATCACGCGGTGCTGGACGAATTAGGTGGCCAGGGCTTGATCGACTGGTCCCGAGCGGTAGTGGACGCCGCCCACGTGCGCGCCAAAAAAGGGGACCTATGACCGGCCCAAGCCCGGTCGACCGCGGCAAACCCGGTTCGAAACTCCACGTGCTCTCCGACGCCACCGGGTTGCCGATGGCCACCGGGATCTCGGCGGGCAACACCGCTGATGGCGAGGCGATGATCCCACTGGTCAACGCGATCCCGCCGATCCGCTCCCGACGCGGGCCGCGACGCCGCAAGCCCGCCAAGCTGCATGGCGACAAGGCCTACAACAGCCGCGAACGTCGCCGATGGTCGCGGGACAAGGGAATCCGACCCCGGCTGGCACGCAAGGACATCGAGTCCAAGGAACGTCTCGGCCGCCACCGGTGGGTCATCGAACGCTCCATGGCCTGGTTCACCGGCTACCGGCGCCTGACCCTGCGCTACGAACGCCGCGCCGACACCTTCAAAGCCTTCCTCGCCCTGGCAGCAGCCCTCGTCTGCTTCAAACGACTCCAACGCGCCAACCGAGACAAGCTCTGAATCACAGAAGCACGATCAACAACACCGCAAACCCAGACAACGATCACCACCAGCAACCATCGGTGGATCGAGGCTAAGAGCCCCTAACGCCACAACCACCCTTCCCCGCGAATCCAACACCGCGCGGGAACGCACGACGGTTCCGCGTCACCACAGCTGCACGCGCCCACTAGAAACCAGAGAACCCGCCCAAACAGCGCCACAACTTCAACGGGTCGCAGTAGCTGCTACCCACCGAAAGGGGCCAGCGAGCACACCGAACGTAGCCACACCCGCGCGAGGCCGCTGACCCGGTTGCGCCCCCTTCTGAGAGCGGGCACTGCTCGGCCCTGACGGACGGCCGATTCGCGCTGGTGTGGCGACCCCTTGTAGGGGCGGCGGGCACAATTTCCAGGACGCCCTCCAGCACGCGTCTTTCGCGTTGCGACCCCTGGTAGGGGTGGTCGGCACAGCCGCTGGCCAGCATCCACTGGCCCGAGGTGGTCACCGCCCTGTTGCGACCCCTGGTAAGGGCGGTAGGCACCCGCCTCTCCTACGGCCAGGCCCGCGCCCTCCTCGATGAGCACACCGCCGCCCACGGGCCGGGCACCGGCTGGGACCTGCACGAGTACCGCCACTCCGGCCTGACCGAACTCGGAGTGCAAGGTGCTTCCCTGCTGATGCTGATGGCGAAGTCGAGGCACAAGAAGCCGGAGAACGTCCCGCTACTTCAAGCCCTCCCACGAGGCGATCTCCGAGCTGACCAGCCTCCTCGCGCCCGGTGACACCCGGCGCTGAGCTGAATGGGCGCCCCGGCCCGGGGGCACGCCCCCTGGCCGGCACGGCGCCGTTCCAGTCCCGAAGCCCTTCGGCCAAGTGCTGCGCGAGTGCGCCGAGAACTGCGGCCCCTACAACATGGCGGCCAACCGCAGCCGTCCGTGGCTCTTCTCCGGCCGCTGTCCTGGACGGCGCATCCACTCGACCTACCTGATGAACTCGCTCGGAACCAGCAGCATCCCCTCGTCGGCAGCCGCATCACCGCACTCCGAGCTCTTGTCTCGGAGATGCCGCCCGCCATCCCCGCACAGGCTGTTGGCTACGCCGCTCAGTGCGCCGAACGACACGCCAAGGCGTCAGGCATGACATGGGCTAACTACGTCCCCACTCGCCGCGGGCCCGGTCGACTCACGACACCCTGATACGCAATGCCGTCAGCACCGATGGGAGGACTGCGCTCGGCTATGGGGTTCGGGGTTCAGATGAGCTGTCGTTCGGTCAGGCTGCGTCCAGTTGCCACGATCGCGTCGGAGATCGGTCGTAGCGGGTGTCCGAGGAGGGCTTCGGCCGGGGCACGGTCGAAGCGCTGCTTCTGGCCGATCAGCCATCTGTTGTCGCGCAGTTGGGGTTCGAACGTGCTGGCGAGCCAGCTGAGCCAGGTCGGCATGGACCGCTTGGGCAGCTTGTGGCTTGCCCGGGGAAGGCGTTCACGGAGCACTGCGGCCACCTCGATGAGCGACATCGGGTCCGTGGCGGTGATAGTGCGGCGGCCGGCGGCGCTTGTGGAGGTCATCGCGGCGATGTGGGCGTCGGCTACATCGCGCACGTCGACCCAGGGGAGCCGGAGATCGGGGATCATGGGGAGTGCGCCGGACATGATCTGCTGGATCGCGGTGATCGAGGTTCCGGGATCATCGGTCAGCAGCGGGCCGATCACCGCGCCGGGGTTGATGAGGGCGAGCCGGTCCTCAGCTCCGCGCTGTTGCGCGAGTTCCAGTGCGGCACGTTCGGCCTTGATCTTGGAGACGGTGTACGCGTTGAGGCTCGGGTCGTCCGGGTCGGTCCAGTCGGCATCGGTGTAGAGGTGCCCCTTGGGCGCGCGGGCGAACTGCATCGTCGCCAGCGCCGAGGTCATGACCACGCGCTCCGCGCCCGCGTCCAGGGCCGCGGTGACGGCCCGGGTTGTACCCGCGACGGCAGGACGGATCAGTTCGTCGGGGTCCTTCGGCTTCTCCAGCACGAACGGGGAAGCCACGTGCGCGACGTACCGGCACCCCTCTGCCGCCTCCGCCCATCCCCGGTCGGACGTCAGGTCGAGACGGCAGATCTCGAGATCTGCCGTGCCGGCGTCTGCGGCCGTCATCGCGGCATGCACCTCGGCGGTACGGGAAAGCGACCGCACCGAACCCCTTACCGCATACCCGCGCCGCAACAACTCGGCGGCAAGATGCCCGCCGATGAATCCTGAGACACCCGTGACCAGCACTCTGTCCGCCATGTGAACTCCTTCACCAGAATCTTGACAGTGAGCACTTTACGGAGCATCTACCCATTGTCAAGATGAGGGGATGGGTAAGGAACCGCTCGCCGGAGAGCATTACCACCATGGCAACCTGCGCGCCGCGCTGCTCGACAGCGCACTCACGGTCCTGACCGAGAAAGGCGTCCCCGGGTTCAGCATGCGCGAAGCCGCACGGCGCGCAGGGGTCTCACAGTCCGCCCCCAAACATCACTTCGGCGACGCACGCGGGCTCCTCGGCGCCCTGGCGACCCGCGCCTACCAACAGCTCTGCGACCAGCTGGAAGCACTCGACCTGACCGGGCTCAGCACCCCGGCACGCGTCCAACGCATCGCCGCCGAGTACGTCTCGTTCGCGGGCGAGAACCGAGCCCTGTTCGACCTGATGTGGCGGATCACCCAGTTCGACTACACCGCCCCCGAACTGGCCGAGCAGAAACACCGCGCCCTCACCGCCCTGCACCGCGCCCTACACGGCGAAGACGCCGAACCAGCACACGACACCGACCCCACACTCATCCCCAGCTACGCCGTCTGGTCCCTCGTCCACGGATACACCACCCTCGCTCTGGAAGGCGCGATCGACAGCACCAATCCGGACCCGCTCGGCAGCGACCTGCTCCCCGCGATGCTCACACTCCTCGACGTCCCGTAGACCGCGTCCGGGCCTCTATTGGCACGGACAGAGCCAGGTGCGGCACAGCCGGGACTCGATGCGTGGTAGGCCGCGCCTCTGATGAGCTCGCTGGCCCCAGCGGCAGGGCAGGAGGACGAAGCCGGAGATGCCCTTCGGGCGGCTGACAGGTTTGATCGTGAGGTTCAGCTGTTTCTTTGCCCGAAGAACCCCGGCGGCGGGACCGCGCAGACCGGTTTCCCGGCCCGCGCACAGTCCGCCGTAGCGAAGGGCTCACGCGCCGCCGGGAAGTGAAGCCCGCCCCACGCCTTCGGCGGCGGTGCGAGCACGGTTCACTCGTCGTCGGTGGCGTGCTTGTCCCGCAGGGGCCGCAGGCCGCCGGGCAGGTCGGGGAGCTGGAAGGAGTAGCGGCCGAGCACGTTGATGTGGTGGCGGACGAACGGCGAGAGGCGGGCGACGTCCTCGTCGCGGACATCGAATCCGTCCGCGCGGAGCTGGGTGACGGCGGCGTCCACGTACCGGGTGTTGAACAGCACGAGCGCGTTGAGGACCAGGCGCCGATCTGGTCCTCCATGCCGTTCTGGTAGCGCTGGTAGAGCTGCCCGGCCCGACCGTGGAAGATCTTTCGGGCGAGGGCGTGGCGGCCTTCCTGGAGGTTGGCCTGCACCTTGATCTGGCGGCGGTATCCGGGTTCGTCGGCCAGGCGCAGGATGTGCAGGGTCTTCACGATCCGCCCGTAGTGCGCGATCGCGTCACCGAGCGGGGTGGGGCGTCCGTCCCGGGAGAGCATCCGGATCACGTCGTAGGCGCGGACGGCTCCGGTGTGGATGGAGCCGATGATCCGCAGGATGTCCCCCCAGTGCCGCTCGATGCGGGCCAGGTCGACCCGGCCGCGGGCCAATTGACTTCACAGACCGGTAAACCTACCGTGGCGGAGGGAATGTTCACAGATCTATGAGGTGGGAGCGGGTTGGTGTCAGAGCAGAACGCGATGATCGAAGGCGCCCCGCCTGGCCTGCTCAGCCGACGTCAGGCACTGCGGCTGACCGGCGCCGGACTCTCGTTGATCGCGGCCTGCTACGGGCTGGCGCGATTTGCGTACGGATTGTTCGTGCCGGTCTTCCGCTCCGAGTTCGCCCTGGACGCCGGTACAGCCGGGGCGATCGCCTCTGGCTCCTACGTCGCTTACTGCATCGCGATCATCGCTTCCACGATCCTCACCCCGCGGTTCGGTGGACGCGCCGTCGCCACTGCAGCAGGAGTCATCGCGACTATCGGGGTACTCGTCGTCGCGGCCGCGCCGACGGCCGGTGTGCTGGCAGCCGGGGTACTCATCGCAGGGTCGAGTACGGGCGTGGCATCCCCACCTTTAGCGCATGCTGTCGCTCACACCGTGCAAGCGCCGATACGCGATCGGACGCAGACGGTGATCAATGCGGGTACTGGCGTCGGTGTCGCCGTCGCCGGTCCAATCGCGGTACTGACCCATGAGCACTGGCGGTCTGCCTGGGTCATGTTCGCGCTCGTCTGCGCTCTTGCCACCGTGTGGGCCTCGTTCACGATTTCTTCCGAGCCCGCGAAACGCTCTGGCGGAGGCGTCGGCGAGACCCTGATCCCGCGACCTTTCCTACCCGCTGGCAGTGCTCGGCTGCTCTCCGCTGCCGCGCTGATGGGAGCGGCGAGCTCCGCCGTGTGGACCTTCGGGCGCGACGTGCTGGTCACCACCGGAGGAATGAGTGAGTCCGGCTCGTCCACTGCATGGATCTTCCTCGGGGCCTTCGGTGTGCTCGGCGCCGCTACCGGCAACCTGGCCCACCGATTCGGCATCGGAACCAGCTGGATGGCGACCATGTTCGTCCTGGCCGCCGCGACGCCCCTGTTCACCGCGTATCCCGGCGTTGTGGCTGTCGCATGGTTGGCGTCGGCAGCTTTCGGCGCCGCTTACATCGCGTTGACCGGGCTGCTGTTGATCTGGGGAACCGAGGTCTACACCCAGGCTCCCGCAGCCGGCGTCGGGCTCGCCTTCTTGTTCATCGCCCTCGGCCAAGCCGTCGGCGCACGCGTGGTCGGAGCGCTCTCGGAGGAGGCCGGCCCGGTGACCGCATTCACGACCGCGGCCGTGATCGCTGTGCTCGGCGCGTTCATCCGCCCTGCTGCGCGGTCAGGACATCCCCGCAACTCACCGGTCAGTAGCACCGGCGCGGATCGATCAGCGGGACCCGTCCGATGACGTCGTTGCGGTTGCTGCCGTCAGCAGTCACCCGCAACTGCGTTCCGTGTGCGTCCGTCACCAGTAGGGCCTCGGATGGCGGGCCGGGCGGAGAAGCGGGCAAGGCAACTCGCGCCTGCTCGCCGCCGCATCGCCGATGACCGCAAAGACGGCCGGGAACCGGGCAGGGCCGGATGCACCCGTGTGCGGATCGCGGCGCGCGTCAGGAACCGCCGCACTCAGAGGAGGGGACTCCTGCGAGAGGGCTGCAGCAGCGGTCAGCTGCCCTCAGCCGTGGTGAGCCCGTGTCCGACCGCCTGATCGACCGCGGAAACGTAGTCCTCGGCCGCGATGGGCGCGCGCAAGAGTTCGGGAGTGAGCTCGAACGCGTCCACGAGCATCGCCGAGTGCGGCAGGAGCTGGTGGCAAAGCGAATCGATCTCACGAGGTAGTCGCTCCACCTGATCGGGTCGCACAACTCCCCGAGCGAGGTACCAGCCGCTGTCCCGGTCGATCTCGACGAGGCCGTAGATCTTCGACAGCAGTTCCAGCGCAGCACGGCTTTCCGCGATCCTGGCACTGTCCGCGGCAGCCACGAATCGCTGCAAGGCGAGTCGCGCGCCGCGGGTGCGAGCCATCGACATGGCCGTGTTCATGCTGTCGTTCCACCGGGCGTGCAGGCTCTGCCGCTCTTGATTTTGCGCGGACATGTCCTGCTGCGCTTCCTGGTGCAGGCTTTCCTCGCGGTACCGCAGCAATTCGAGGTGAACGTCGCGGTCGTGGAGGTCGGCGGACGCCGGTGGCCGGGGAACCGGCCTGCCGTGTCGGGCGGCCATCAACTGGCTGGCTACCGTGGCGAGCAGCGGTAGGTTGTCGCCCTCCGCGGTGACCACGCCTTGCGCCATCGGGATGTAGTCCGCGATTCGATTGATCGAGAACATGCCCTGTGCGCCGCACCGCTCCCGGCAGACGTGGAGAACCTCGGACATCTCCCAGCTCGACAGCACCTTCGCGATCGAGATCAACTGGTTGACCTCGGTGCGGTTTTCCCCGCGACAACCGAGGTACTCGCGTTTCACGTGGTTGAGCAGGAACGTCATCGCATAGACACGGGCCAGTGCGGTGAACAGCGCGGTCTGCTGGCTGCGGAACGCCATGATCGGCATTTCACCGTTCCCGGGGCCGGCCGTCAGGCGTTGCCACGAGTACCGGATCGCGATGCAGGTGCTGGCCCGCCCGGCCGAGACCAGCGCACCGCTCAAGCAGATCCGCCCCGGCGCCACCCTGTCCAGGACGCGCAGAACCTGCTTGCGCTTGTTCTTCACGATGCTGCGGAACTCGCCCTCTGGGGTGAGTTCACCCAGGTTCCCGGTCAGCAGGTTCCGGCGCGGGATGCGGACGTGCTCGAACCTGGTCACCCCGTTGTCGAGCGCGAAACCGGGCTTCTCCGGAAGCCGCTCGACGTGAACGCCCGGGCGCAGGCCGTCGTGGTCGGAGATGCGCACGATGAACGGGAAAACGCCACGGTCGACCCCGGATACCTCAAGCCGCGCCAGCACCACTGCCAGCTTGGGAATATCGGTGATTCCGGTGTTCGGCATGAACTTCTGCGCCCTGGCGTTCGGAGTGTTCAGCACGAACTCGCCATTCGCGTGGTCGTAGACCGCCACTGTCTCCAACGCCGCGATGTTGTTCCCATGACCGAGTTCGGTGGCGATCAGCAGGCCGACCGAGGACATGCCGCTGAGCTCTTCGAGGTAATCGTCGAGGTCGTCGCGCTCCGCGCCGTGCGCGAGAATGGTCCCCATGCACAGGTTGTAGTGGATGTTCAACACCGGAAGCACGGTGGTATCTGCCAGGCAGGACCACTCGCTGATCGCGAACATCCTCTCGGGGTCGGGCACCAGCTCGTCACCACGGCCCGCGCTGGCGTGCAGCCGGCGAGCCCGTTCGTAGGACAGCCGCCCCGCATCCAGGACCGACAATCCCGGTCGCGCATCGAACAGCGGGCGTTCCAGCTCAGTGCGCAGGTCTTCGTGCAGGCTCTCGAACTTTCCGTCAAAAATGAGCGCGACGAGCTCGTCGTGGGCAGCCGAACTGCGATTTTCGGTCTGCTCCCGTCGTTCCGCGGAGCGTGTCATGGGGTTCCTCCCCGTTCTCTCAAGCGCGGGCGAACGCGAGAACCGCGTTCTGCCCGCCGAATCCGAATGAATTGCTGAGCGCCACCCGGATGTCACCCGCCCTCGCCGCCCCTGCGACGAGATCGACGTCGACCCGCGGATCCGGATTCTCCAAATTGGCAGTAGGCGGAACGCACGCGTGCTGGAGCGCGAGCACGCTGTAGGCGGCTTCGATCGCGCCTGCCGCGCCGAGCGCATGCCCGGTCACGCCCTTGGTCGAGGTCACGGCGACGTCGTCCCCGATTACTCGCCGAATGGTCGCCGCTTCGGCGACGTCGTTGAGAGGCGTGGAAGTGCCGTGGGCGTTCACGTGCTGAACCTCTTCGGCTGTGAGATCGGCATCTCTCATCGCGGTCCGCAGCGCCTGCTCGGCGCCTGCGCCTTCCACATCCGGCGCGGTGATGTGATGGCCGTCGGCGGACGCTCCATAGCCGATGACGTGACCACGCGCCCGCGCCCCCCTGGCCTGGGCGTGGCGTTCGCCCTCAAGGACGAGCACGGCAGCACCTTCGGAGATGACGAAACCGTCGCGCGCCTCGTCGAACGGACGGGATGCCCCACCGGGATCGGAATTGTTCCTGGACAAGGCTCGCATCCGGTTGAAGGCGGCGACGAACAGCGGAGTCACTACCGCCTCGGTGCCACCGACGATCACGACGTCGGCCGCACCGGAACGGAGGAGGTCGCGGCCCGTGCCGATCGCGCTCGCCCCGGAGGCGCACGCCGTGCAGACCGTTAGATTCGGCCCACGGGCACCGAACTCGATCGCCAACCGGCCGGCGGCCATGTTGACGAGTCCCATCGGAAGGGTCAGGGCGGAGACCTTCGCGGCTCCCCGTTCGAGGAATCGGGTCTGCTGGGTCTCCATCGTCGAGCTGCCGCCGGCGCCGGACCCGAGAACGACGGCCACGCGCGAGCCGTCCCAACTCCCCGGGGAGAGCCGGGCATCTCGAATGGCTTCGTGGGCGGCTACGAGGGCGAGTTGCTGATGGCGATCGAGCTGCCAGGTGTTCTGCTCGCCAAGGCTCGCGGCGGGATCGAAGTCAGGCACTCGGCATGCGAACTTGACCGGGAGACCGTCGAGCTCCGGATCGATGGCTGCTGTCGGCCGACCGGACGTGACGCGTTCCCAGTTCGCTTCGACCCCGATGCCGGCGGGGGTGATCAACCCCAGCCCGGTGACCGCCGCGGCGAACCCAGGCATCAGGCGGCCACGCCTTTGCTCTTCAGCATCTCGGCCAGATCGGCCAACGTCGCCAACTTCTCCATTTCTTCGTCGGACACCTCGATTCCGAAGTTCTGCTCAAGAATTTCCCCGAGCTCGACCTGCGCCAACGAGTCCAATCCCAGGTCGTCGAACGACGCCTCGGGGATCACACCATCCGGATCGACCTCGAACCGACTGGCCAAAATTTCCCCGACACGACTGATCAGTTTTTCCACCACAATCTCCTCCTTCAATGGACCGGTTAAAATCAGAAGGGGCTCTTCGCCGGGATGTCCGGCCACACGAGCACCGTCGATCCCCACGAGAGTCCCGCACCGAACGCGGTGATCAACACCCGATCACCCGGCCTCAGCTCGCCCGTGGAGCAGGATTCCGCGAGAACGAGGGGGATGGAAGCGGCCAGAGCGTTACCGACCCGGTCGATGTTGGCGGGAACCCGGTCCTGCGCAATATTCAGACGCTGGGCGACCGACGTGAGAATTCGAATGTTCGCCTGGTGCCCCACGAAACGATCCACGTCCGCCACCGCCCAGCCGGCGCGGTCCAGCACTGTGTTCGCCGACGCCGTCATCCGCGCCAGCGCGTGTTGGAAGATGGCCCGCCCGGACATCGACAGGTACCAGTCCTCCGTCGGCACGTCCTGCTTGCCGAGCCCGGTTGATGCGCGCTGCCGGGAACCGCCTGCCGATACCGCGAGCAGATCGGCGTTCTCGCCATCGCTGCCCAGATCGAACGGGCCTATCGCGCCCTTTTCGCCGGGACTCCCGCGGCGCAGCACCACCGCGCCGGCGCCATCGCCGAAGATCGGCGCCGTCGTCCGATCCGCCGGGTTGACGAACGTGGAGAACGCTTCCGCACCGATGAAGAGCACCGTCTCGGCGATGTCGGCGGCGATGAGCCCCGCGCAGGTGGCAAGCCCGTACACGAAACCGCTGCAGGCGGAAGTCAGGTCGAAAGCGGCGACCCCACCCATGCCCAGCCTTGACGCCACCTCCGGCGCGCCCGCCGGACAGGTCCGATCAGGCGAGGTAGTGGCAACGACGACCGCGTCGACGAATCGCAGACCAGCCGACTTCAGCGCTCGTTCGCCGGCTTCGACCGCGAGGTCCACTGTCGCCGCCCCGCCGGAGACCTCGCGGCGCTCCCGAATCCCAGTGCGGCTTTCTATCCACTCCTCGGAAGTGTCCAGCCGCGAGCACAGGTCGCTGTTGGTCACCACCGACGGCGGCAGCCATGCCCCCAACCCCGCAATTACAGCACTCGCTGCCATCTTCCCAACTCCATCATCCCTGCGGCGTCTTCATTGCCGAAACGGCCAACAGAAGAAGACGAGCATCGCGCGACCGAAAGGAAACGGCCGACCGCATCCCGAGCCTTGCCGGGAAGCGCGCGCAGGCCGAATGCAAAGCCGTCCACCAGGATCGGCAGCCGTGCCCGAACCGCGTCGTTCAGCGACTTTTTACGGCAACGCCATCCGTCCGATTTCGGCACCAGCGCCGTTCGTCACCAAGGCGCGAAAACACGGCAATCACATCGACTGCTCGATGCGATCGACACGACTCGATCCCGCTTCGGCAACGCCGAGTTCGTTACCTTCAGTAGCCTCATTTTCAATGCAACAGGAGGCTACCCGAGGTCCACACGGGACGACAAGATCCCTCGCAGTGTGTTGGCCGACACACGGCTCTGGGCGCGCCGGGTGGAACGCATCAAATTCCCGACAAAAATCGAGCCGGGATGGACCGCCCGGACGCTTCGGGGTATCTGCGCGCGCGATCCCGGAATCACATCCGAATTGATGATCCGGAAAATCGCTATCACCGGTGCGCCCGCAGTGCGCTGGCGCGCCACTCCGGACATGGTTGTTTCATCAGGATTTCACCGCGCGCTCGTGGCCGATCCACCGTTCTCCGTGCACGCCCACACCCGCTGGATCCCGCCTCTCGGAGTTCCCGGTGGCCGTCGGCGCTCCGCGCAGAAGTGCACGCGCTTGCCCTTCAGCTCGCCGGGCGGGCATCATCGCAGCTTCCGGCACCGGTCTTCGGTCACGATCCCCGCCCGACCATCCAGTCGAAGCCGTCGTCGACGGCTGTGCTCACTTGAAAGCCGTCTGACGTCTCCGGAACCGCAGGGGGCTTCCCGGGGTTTGATTGACACCTGATGTGTGAGGCTCCCTCCGGGGACCGCCCTTCATCGAGGCGGCGATCCGCACTGGCACGTGCACTCACGATCGTTAACATCCTGCGGCCCCTTCAGGGGGCCGCCCTTCATCGGGGCGTCGCGCGGCCGACGGCGGCTATCACTGCCGGGCGGGTGCACTTGCAGCGCCAGGGGCTGCCCCTCATCAGGCCCCGCGTCGCGCACCAACCGTCCAGAACCCCAAGAATCCCGACAATCGCACGTAGGGCAACCAGCCCTCCCCATTAGCTGGCTCAGCTGGCACCCAACCCGCGACGACGCACCCAACACGGCCGGACACAGGCGCGCAAAACGAATCCTCCCAAAATCCTCCCATCAGCGCCCCGGGCAGCACTTCCAGACCACAAAGGACAGACAAACAAGATCAATACCAATCAAGCAGAAAGCCCGCTGACCTGGACATTCGATCCAGATCAGCGGGCTTCTCGCGCGGTGGGCGCAGCTGGGTTCGAACCAGCGACCCCTTGCTTGTAAGGCAAGTGCTCTTCCGCTGAGCTATGCGCCCCGGGCGCGGCCGTCCGAAGATCGGCCGCGCTTCGGCCGGATCACTGTACCGACCGGGAACCGCCGGGCCTCACGCGGCCAGTTCGGCCAGCGCCTTCTTCCAGACGTTCTGGTCGCGGGCCTCGCCGGGCTGGTTGACCTCGGCGAAGCGGACCTTGCCGTCCTTGTCGATGAGGAAGGTGCCGCGCAGTGCCATGCCCGCCGGCTCGTGGAACACGCCGTAGGCCTTGGCGACCTCGCCGTGCGGCCAGAAGTCCGACAGCAGCGGGAAGGTGTAGCCCTGCTGCTCCGACCACGCCTTCAGCGCGAACGGGGTGTCCACCGAGACGCCCAGCACCTGCACCTGGTCGTTCTGGAAGTCGGCCAGGTCGTCGCGGACCTGGCACAGCTCGCCCTGGCAGACCCCGCTGAACGCGAAGGGGTAGAACACCAGCAGCACGTTCTTGTCGCCCTTGAAGCCGGACAGGGAGACCTGCTCCTTGTTGTAGTCCGGCAGCGTGAAGTCCGGAGCATCGGCGCCGACCTCGACCGTCATGCGCGCACCCTTCTGTTCGGCCTGTGCACGTACGCCGCCGAACCTACACCGATCACGCACACCTGGGCACCGGCGGCAGGTCGCCACCGGTGCCCAGTAGTGGGTACGGCGATCCGCTCGGCGCTGGGCCGAACTCGTCAGCGCTTGGACTTGGCCTTGCGGTAAGCGAGCCTGGTACCCATCCAGGCTTCCCCCAGACTCGCGTTCGAGGTCTGGGCCAGGTTGGACGTGGACGCTGCCTCAGCGATGTCACTGGGTTCCACGTAGCCGTCCCGACCGGTCTTCGGCGTCAGCACCCAGATCACCCCCTCGTCGGCAAGAGGCGTCATCACGTCGAGGAGCGTGTCCGTCAGGTCACCGTCATCGTCCCGCCACCACAGCAGCACGACGTCGACGACCTCGTCGGCATCCTCATCGAGCAGTTCGCTCCCGCAACGCTCCTCGATCGCGGCACGAACGGCGTCGTCGACGTCCTCGTCCCAACCGATCTCCTGAACGACCATCTCCGGCTCGATGTCGAGCCTGTCGGCGACGTCGACCTCGCTCTTGCCGGCGTCTCCCGCGGCGACCACGGCGTTCTCACTCCTCCAATGCGGTGGTGCGGTGCCTCCACCGCACCCAGGTTGGGCAGATCTGGCCGATAGCGAACACTGCGAACCGCTTCCGGCGCAACTGCTGGGCGCACGACACGCCGGTATCCGGCGTGGAACTCGACTGTAGGCGCCCGCATCCAGGTCAGGCTAGAACGGTACCGCCAAGTAATGACCGCGGTGCACGCAGCGGCCGTGAAGATGGGGGACCATGGGACGTGTCGGGCGTCACCCCAGCCCGCGACAAGCACCGCAAGCAGTCGAGGAGTTCCTTTGCCCGCGCACAGCAACGACGTCGGCGGCACCCCGCAACGGGTGCGGGTCATCCGAGACGGTCTCGCCTCGCATCTCCCGGACATCGATCCGGAGGAGACCGAAGAATGGTTGCAGTCGTTCGACACGATGCTCGGCGAGCACGGCCAGCAGCGTGCCCGCTACCTGATGCTCCGCCTGCTGGAGCGCGCCCGCGAAGGCGGCGTCGGCGTTCCCGCCCTGACCAGCACCGACTACGTGAACACCATCGCCACCGACCAGGAACCGTGGTTCCCCGGCGATGAGGAGGTCGAACGGCGCTACCGCGCCTGGATGCGGTGGAACGCTGCGATGATGGTGCATCGTGCACAACGGCCCGGGATCGGCGTCGGCGGGCACATCTCCTCGTTCGCCTCGTCCGCCAGCCTCTACGAGGTCGGGTTCAACCACTTCTTCCGCGGCAAGGACCACCCCGGCGGGGGCGACCACCTCTACATCCAGGGCCACGCCTCCCCCGGCATCTACGCCCGCGCCTTCCTCGAAGGCAGGCTGACCACCGACCAGCTCGACGGGTTCCGCCAGGAGCACTCGCACGCGGGCCCCGGTGGCGGGCTGCCGTCCTACCCGCACCCGCGGCTGATGCCGGACTTCTGGGAGTTCCCCACCGTGTCGATGGGCCTCGGCCCGATGAACGCGATCTTCCAGGCCCGGTTCGACCGCTACTTGCACGACCGCGGCATCAAGGACACCAGCCAGCAACGCGTGTGGGCGTTCCTCGGCGACGGGGAGATGAACGAGCCCGAATCGCGCGGACTGCTGCACGTTGCGGCGAACGAAGGGCTGGACAACCTGACGTTCGTCGTGAACTGCAACTTGCAGCAGCTCGACGGGCCGGTGCGCGGCAACGGGAAGATCATCCAGGAGCTGGAGTCGTTCTTCCGCGGCGCGGGCTGGAACGTCATCAAGGTCGTGTGGGGCCGCGAGTGGGACTCGCTGCTGCACGCCGACCGGGACGGCGCGCTGGTCAACCTGATGAACACCACGCCCGACGGCGACTTCCAGACCTACAAGGCCAACGACGGCGCCTTCGTCCGCGAGCACTTCTTCGGCCGCGACCCGCGCACCAAGGACATGGTCAAGGACCTCACCGACGACGAGGTGTGGGCGCTGCGCCGCGGCGGCCACGACTACCGGAAGGTCCACGCCGCCTACAAGGCCGCCACCGAGCACCACGGGCAGCCCACCGTCATCCTCGCCAAGACGATCAAGGGCTACGGGCTCGGCCCGCACTTCGAGGGCCGCAACGCCACGCACCAGATGAAGAAGATGACCTTGGACGACCTCAAGCTGTTCCGGGACAGCCTGCGGATCCCGATCAGCGACGAGCAGCTCGAAGCCGACCCGTACCTGCCGCCCTACTACCACCCCGGTGAGGACGCTCCCGAGATCCAGTACCTGCGGGAACGCCGACAGCGGCTCGGCGGCTACCTGCCGGAGCGGCGGGTGAAGGCGAAGTCGCTCGTGCTGCCCGGCGACGACGTCTACGACGTGATCCGGCGCGGCTCCGGCAAGCAGGAGGTCGCCACCACGATGGCGTTCGTCCGGCTGCTCAAGGACCTCGCCAAGGACCCCGAGGTGGGACCGCGGATCGTGCCGATCATCCCGGACGAGGCGCGGACCTTCGGGATGGACTCGATGTTCCCGTCGCAGAAGATCTACAACCCGAACGGGCAGTCCTACACGCCGGTCGACTACCGGCTGATGCTCGCCTACCGGGAGAGCGAGCAGGGGCAGATCCTGCACGAAGGCATCAACGAGGCCGGGTCCAGCGCCTCGTTCACCGCCGCGGGCACCGCCTACGCCACCCACGGCGAACCGATGATCCCGATCTACATCTTCTACTCGATGTTCGGGTTCCAGCGCACCGGCGACAGCCTGTGGGCCGCCGGGGACCAGATGGCGCGCGGGTTCCTGCTCGGCGCCACCGCCGGGCGCACCACGCTCACCGGGGAGGGCCTGCAGCACGCCGACGGGCATTCGCTGCTGCTGGCGGCGACGAACCCCGCGGTGGTGTCCTACGACCCGGCGTGGGCGTTCGAGGTCGCGCACATCGTCAAGGACGGGCTGCGGCGGATGTACGGGCCGGACGCCGAGAACGTCTTCTACTACCTGACCGTCTACAACGAGCCGTACCGGCAGCCCGCCGAACCGGACGACGTGGACGTGGACGGGCTGCTGCGCGGGCTGTACCTGTTCCGCCGCGGCACCGGTGGCTCCGTCCCCGCGCAGGTGCTGGCCTCCGGGGTGGCGATGCCGGAGGCGCTGCGCGCGCAGCAGCTGCTCGCCGAGGAGTGGGACGTGCGGGCCGACGTGTGGTCGGCGACCTCGTGGACCGAGCTGCGCCGCGAGGCCGAGTCCGTCGACCGGCACAACCTGCTGCACCCCGACTCCGAGCCGAAGGTGCCGTACGTGACGCGCGCGCTGCTGGACACCGACGGGCCGGTGGTGGCGGTCAGCGACTGGATGCGGGCGGTGCCGGACCTGATCCGCTCGTGGGTGCCGGGCGACATGGTGAGCCTGGGCGCCGACGGGTTCGGCTTCTCCGACACCCGCCCGGCGGCGCGCCGGGTGTTCCTGGTGGACGCCGAGTCCACCGTGGTCGCCGTGCTCGCCGCGCTGGCCCGCCGCGGACTCGTCGACCGGTCCCGGGTCACCGAGGCCGCGCAGCGCTACCGGCTGGGCGATGTGCGAGCCGCCGGTCCGCAGACCTCCGAGTCCGGCGACGCCTGAAACGGACCGCCACCCGGGCCGCTCGGCGGAGCGGGTGGCAGAACCTCAGCGGGATGATCGCTCGCGACGTCCTCGCGCGAATCCCGCTGAGAACCACCGGATGGTCCTGTTCCGCGCCGGGTCGCTGCTCAGCGGGGAATCGGCAGGACCCACCGCCCAGGTCCGGGCGAAACGGGCCGCCCCGCGACGGCCGGGCCCGTTCGCCGTTCAGACCCGGGTCGGGGCCAGCTGCTGCGACTTGGCGGTGCGGTTCCAGCTCCACCAGCCGTGCATCACCAGCGCGGCGAACACCACGTAGATCGCGGCGCTGAAGTGCAGCCCGGACGCCAGCTGCAACGGCACCCCGACCGCGTCCACGGCCAGCCACACCAGCCAGAACTCGACCAGACCGCGGCCCTGCGCCCAGAACGCGACCGCGGTACCGACGAAGATCCAGGCGTCCGGCCACGGCGCCCAGGAGGCGTCCAGCGCGGTCAGCAGCAGCGCGAACCCGGTGGTGGCCGCCGCCAGCACGCCCAGCAGCACCAGCCGCTCGCGCGCGGTCCCCTTGCGGACCGCCACCCCGTACACCGGGTCGCTGCGGCGGCTCCACGCCCACCAGCCGTACACCGAGATCAGCAGGATCACGATCTGCCGGACGGCCAGCCCGCCGAGCTGCGCCGACGCGTACACCGCGAACAGCAGCACCGTCGCCGTCACCTGCACCGGCCAGGTCGCCAAGGTGCGGCGCTGCGCCAGGAAGACCACGGCGAGCGCGCACAGCTGCCCCACCAGCTCTGCCCAGGAGATCTGCTGGCCCAGCACGGTGATCCCGTTGCCGAGCAACCATTCCGCCGCAGCGCGCACAACCCACTCCTCCCAGCCGGTCCTGGCGCCGGGGATGGTCGGGAACGCGACGGGCGCCGGTGCCGCGGACGGCGACCGGTTCCGGTCAGGTACCCGTGCGCCGCCTCCCATCCGGACTGTCACCGTCGGTTCCGGAATTCCACCGGATCGGCCGGGCTCCCCGGGCCGGGTTCGGCCGGGAGGCGCCGGTTCGCGGACTGTCACCGCCGGTTCGGAATCTCACCGAGCCCCGGAGCGCACGACTTCTCGTACTCCTGCCAACATCGTCGACCGCGGGAGTTGTTCCGTCGCCAACTGGTGGCTCGGATCACACCACGGGTGAGTCGTCGCTCAAGTGATCGAACAAACGTGCGTCGCGGGGTACAGTGGCGATCTCCGGTTGAACGGATCTCATCGGCCGGGCGGCGAGCGCTCGACGCGAAGGGGGTGGCGGGGTGAACGACGTCGATCAGGCGATCCTGGCGTTCGAGAGCGAGTTCTGGCGCTACCCGGGCAGCAAGGACCGCGTCATCCAGGAGCGGTTCGGCCTCTCGCCGACGCGCTACTACCAGCGGCTCAACCGGTTGCTGGACGAGCCGGAGGCGCTGGCCCAGCAGCCGGTCCTGGTGAAGCGATTATTGCGGATGCGGGCCGAACGCTCCGATCGTCGAGCGGCGGCCCCCCGGCGCTGACCTCCGCCGAGTTCGACCGCCCACGGCCCGCCCCTCGGCTCCGGGCGCGGGGAACTCGGGCAGCAGGACCGCGGCGGCTTTCTCCCGGAGACCCCGGTCTCGGGAACTCCGGCGACTCCCTCCCCCGGGAACCGGCGAAGCACCCACCGCGCGCGAGGACGAGCCGTGCGGTTCCGCCCCCACCCAGGCGATGTGCGGCCGAGCGGTGGCCTAAGCGTCCGCGGCGGCCTGCTGCTCCGGGGTGAGCTGGCGCTCCTGCTGGATGCGCACCAGGTCCGCGAGCAGCGGCGCGGCCTGCGCCGGTGACAGCGCGGCGAACGCGGCCTTGATCGACTCGACGTCGCCCGCGGTCTGCGCGGGAGCCGGTGGAGCCTGCTGCTGCGGCACGGCGGGCGCCTGCTGCTGCGGGGCGGCCTGCTGCTGCGGCGCTGGGGTCTGCGTGGCGAGCAGCCCGTTGACGAGGTCCACCAGCATCGCCACCGGGGTGCGCGGTCCGAGCGCGGTGTTCCAGCCGGCGATCTGCCCTTCCGGCCCGCGCGGGCCCAGCAGCTCGTTCTCGATGCGGCGCAGGATCGCGTCCTGTTCGGGCGTCATGTCGGCGTTCTCCTGTTCACTCGTGGCGAGTTCGGCCCGGAAGCGGTCCAGGTCGACGTGGCCGGGGTCGATCTTGCCGGTCACGCTGGTCTCCTTGTGCCCGCGCGCGGCCTCGGGAGGTGCTCCGATGTGGTCGAGCACGGCCCTGGTCGCGGTCAGCGCTGCGGCGTACTGCTCGGGGCTGGGCCCCTGCTCGACGCCCTGGTAGTCCCATTCGAAACCGACGTAGAGCACGTTGCCGTCGCCTTCGGGCACCGGCCCGGAGGCCCGCGCCTTCCCAGCGTGGTTGGCGCGCCCGGCGGAGATCAAGTGCACCACGCCGTCGAAGCCGATCAGCCCGTGGCACAGCGGCCCGGCCAGGTCGGACCGCCCGTCGACGACGAGCTGCAGGCTCGGCGCCGGGTCCTCGTAGGAGGCGACCGTGGCGGTGTGGTGCTCCAGCACCCCGACGGGTTCGGGCTGCGCGCCCGAGTTCGCGGTGCGTTCCAGCCATCCGGGCGTCTCCACGACGGTGAGCCCCGCCGCCCGCAGCACGTCTCCCAGCCACACCAGCGGCAGAGCCATCGCCATCACTCCCCTGGCGGCCGTCGGTGGCCGCGTCGCCTGCTCCCATCGTGTCCCGCGGTGCGCCGCACCGGCCACGCCTGATCGGATGAAATGCCGCTGCGCTGCCGGTTTCCGGGGGCCGAACCGGGCGTGGCGAGCGGGCGACGCCGCGCCGGACCCCGGTCCCGCCTACCTGGTCGCCCGGTCCGCGGTGCACGCGGTGCCCGGCACCGGGCGTCGCGGGGGCGTGCGATTCTGGCGGCATGCATTCCGAAGGCGCAGGTGAACAAGGCGAACGCATTTCCTCGACCACCCTGCGCGCACTGGAGCGGGCTTCCGGTGACCTGGCGACGGCGAGCGTCGGCGCCATGGAGCAGCGGTTGCCGTGGTTCCGCAGGCTGCCCGCCGATCAGCGGGCGAGCGTGCTGCTGGTGACGCAGACCGGGGTGTCGAACTTCGTGGCCTGGATGCAGGATCCGACGGAGGCCATCCGGTTGACGGCGGAGGCGTTCCGCGCCGCTCCGAAGGACCTGTCGCGGTGGGTGAGCCTGCGGCAGACGCTGGACCTGGTGCGCGCGGCGATCGACGTGTTCGAGCAGCGGTTGCCGGAGCTCGCCAAGCAGGAGGCGGAGCGCACCGCGCTCACCGAGTCGATCCTGCGCTACACGCGGGAGATCGCGTTCGCGGCGGCCACCTCGTACGCGGCGGCGGCCGAGGCGCGCGGTGCGTGGGACGCGCGGCTGGAGGCGCTCGTCGTGGACGGCATCGTGCGCGGCGACCCCGAGGAGTCGCTGCTGTCGCGGGCCGCCGCCCTCGGCTGGGAGCCGGGTTCGGAGGCGACGGTGCTGGTCGGCACGGCCCCCTCCGACGACCCGCCGACGATCATCTACCAGGTGCGCCGGAGCGCGGCCCGCGCCGGACGTCCGGTGCTGCTCGGCGTGCAGGGCACCCGCTTGGTGGTGGTGTTCGGCGGCCCGTCCGACGACCACGGCGCGCCGGCGGCGGCGGACAAGCTGGCGGAGGCCTTCGACAGCGGCCCCGTGGTGGTCGGCCCGACGGTGGCGAGCCTGTCCGAGGCGCACCGCTCGGCGGCGGACGCGATGTCCGGCCTGCGGGCGGTGGTGGCCTGGCCGACGGCGCCGCGCCCGGTGCTGGCGGAGGACCTGCTCCCGGAGCGCGCGCTGGCCGGTGATCCGGAGGCGGAGCGCCAGCTGGTCGAGGGAATCGTGCTGCCGCTGGTGGACGCGGGCGGTGCGCTGCTGGAGACGGTGGACACCTACCTGGAGCTGGGCGGGGTGCTGGAGAACTGCGCCCGGCAGCTGTACGTGCACCCGAACACGGTGCGGTACCGGCTGCGCCGGGTCGCCGAGCTGACCGGCCGCACCCCGGCGAACGCGCGGGACGCCCTGGTGCTGCGGGTAGCGTTGTCCGTGGGCCGGCTGGCGCGGGCCCGCGGCCTGTGGTGATCGGTCCCGTGTCGGCACCGGACCGGCACGAGCGACAACGAATCACGGTGCGTGATGCCCGAATCGTCGTTGTCCTTGTAGACACTCCACAAGATTGTGCCTCGGACTTCGTCCGTACCGGCATCACGCCGATCTCGGTCGGCCATGTGTAGTAGCAGGGTGATCGCGCTCCTCGCTCCCGGACAGGGCTCCCAGGCCCCCGGCATGCTCTCCCCGTGGCTCGAACCGGACGGCGCCCGCGAGCGCGTCGAGGCCTGGTCGGAGCACGCCGGCCTGGACCTGGTCCGGTTGGGCACCACCGCCGACGCGGACGAGATCAAGGACACCGCGGTCACGCAGCCGCTGGTGGTGGCGCTGTCCCTGCTGGCGGCCGAGCAGCTGCGCGCCCGCTTCGACGTGCCCGCGGAGACCCCGGTGGCTGGTCATTCGGTGGGCGAGCTGGCGGCGGCGGCGATCGCAGGCGTGCTCTCCCCCGACGACGCGGTCGCGCTGGCCGCGGTGCGCGGCCGGGAGATGGCGGCGGCGTGCGCCCTGGAACCGACCGCGATGTCCGCGGTGATGGGCGGGGACCGGGACGCCGTGATCTCCCACCTGGAGTCGCTGGGCCTGGACCCGGCGAACTGCAACGGTGCGGGCCAGATCGTCGCGGCCGGCCGCAAGCCCGCGCTGGAGGCGCTGGCCGAGGAGCCGCTGCCGGGCACGAAGGTGCGTCCGCTGGCCGTGGCCGGGGCGTTCCACACCCGCTTCATGGCTCCCGCGCAGGACGCGTTCGGCGCGCGGGCGCAGGAGGCGGCGGCGAAGGACCCGGCGTTCCCGCTGCTGTCCAACTCGGACGGCTCGTTCGTCGAGTCCGGCGACGAGTTCGTGCGCCTGCTCGTCGCGCAGATCACCCGGCCGGTGCGCTGGGACCACTGCATGACCGCCCTCGCCGAGCGCGGGGTGACGGCGGTGGTCGAGTTCCCGCCCGCCGGTGCGCTGACCGGCCTGGTGCGCCGCGAGCTCAAGGGCACCAAGACCGTGGCGCTGAAGAAGCCCGAAGACCTCGACAAGGTCGCCGACCTGCTGGCAGCGGACTCCGAGGAGACCGCCCAGGACGCGAACACCTCTGGGAGCGATGCGTGAGCACACCGACCCTGCGCAAGTCCACCGGACCGGCGGCGACCAAGCTGCTCGGCTTCGGTAGCACCCAGGGCAACCGGGTCGTGACCAACCACGACCTGGCCGAGATCGTCGACACGAACGACGAGTGGATCCAGCAGCGCGTCGGCATCGTGCACCGCCGCCTCGGCGACGAGGACCAGACCGTGGTCTCGATGGCCGTGGAGGCCGGTTCGAAGGCGATCGCCGACGCGGGCCTGACTCCGGCCGACGTCGACCAGGTGATCATCGCGACCTGCACGATGCCGGGCGGGATCCCCAACGCGGCCGCGCAGGTCGCCGACAAGATCGGCATCAAGGCCTCCGGCGCGTTCGACCTCAACGCCGCCTGCGCCGGGTTCTGCTACGCGCTCAACACCGCATCGGACATGGTGCTGGCCGGTTCGGCCCGCCGGGTGCTGGTGATCGGCGCGGAGCGGTTCCAGGAGTGGATCGACTGGGAGGACCGGGCGAACTGCATCATCTTCGCCGACGGCGCGGGTGCGGCGGTCGTGGGACCGGCCGACGAGCCGGGCATCGCCCCGGCCGCGCTGGGCAGCGCGGGTGACCTGGTCGACACGATCTACCTGCGCGACGGCAAGTACATCTACCAGGAGGGCCAGTCGGTCTTCCGCTGGGCGACCACCCAGATCGCGCCGGTGGCGATGCGGGCCGTGGAGCTCGCGGGCCTGGAGCTGTCCGATGTGGACGCCCTGGTCGCGCACCAGGCGAACCTGCGGATCGTCGAGGGCATCGCCAAGAAGCTGCAGAGCCAGGGTGCCCGCGACGACCTGGTGGTCGCGCGTGACATCGTCTACTCGGGCAACACCTCGGCCGCGTCGATCCCGCTCGCGATCGACCACATGCGGTCGGCGGGCGAGCTCTCCAGCGGCGATGTGCTGCTCCTGGTCGGTTTCGGGGCGGGATTGTCCTACGCCGGCCAGGTCGTGATCTGCCCCTGAGCGCGTCCGCGCTCACCGGAACCGCCGCGGGCACGTCCGCGGTGACCACCGCAACAACGAAAGGAACCATCGTGGCGAACGAGGAAATCGCGCAGGGTCTCGCCGGCATCGTCGAAGAGGTCGCGGGTGTGGACGCCGACGAGGTCACCGTCGAGAAGTCCTTCGTCGACGACCTCGACATCGACTCGCTGTCGATGGTCGAGATCGCCGTGCAGGCGGAGGACAAGTTCGGCGTCAAGATCCCCGACGACGAGCTGGCGAACCTCAAGACCGTGGGTGATGCGGTGGACTACATCACCAAGAACGCATGACGGCGACCGACGTCGTCATCACCGGGATGGGCGCGACGACACCACTCGGTGGTGACGTCGCGTCCACCTGGGACGGTCTGCTGACCGGTCGCAGCGGGGTGCGCAGGCTGACGGCGGAATGGGTCGACAAGTACGACCTGCCCGCCAAGATCGGCGCTCCGCTGGTCGTGGAGCCCGCCGAGGTGCTGCCCCGCGTGCAGCTGCGCCGGCTGGACCGCTGCCAGGCGATCGCGATCATCGCGGCCCGCCAGGCCTGGAGCGACGCCGGTTACGACATGCCCACCGACGAGCACCAGTCGGTGGATCCGGATCGGCTCGGTGTCGCGCTCGGCACCGGGATCGGCGGTCCGGTGACGCTGCTCGACCAGGACGACCTGCTGGAGCAGCACGGGCTGCGCAAGATCTCGCCGCTGACCGTGCCGATGCTCATGCCCAACGGGCCCGCGGCGCACGTCGGCATCGACCTGCGCGCGCGAGCCGGGGTGCACTCCCCCGCCTCCGCCTGCGCCTCCGGTGCGGAGGGGCTGGCGCGCGGGTGGGACATGATCCGCTCCGGGCAGGCCGACGTGGTCGTGGCCGGTGGCGCCGAGTCCTGCATCCACCAGATCACCGTGGCCGGGTTCTGCCAGGCCCGGACGCTGAGCACCCGCAACGACGAGCCCGAGCTGGCCTCGCGCCCGTTCGACACGGGCCGGGACGGCTTCGTCCTCGGCGAAGGCGCCGGCGTGGTCATCCTGGAGAGCGCCGAGCACGCCAAGGCGCGCGGAGCGCGGATCTACGGCCGGCTGGGCGGGGTGGGCATCACCTCCGACGCCTACCACATCACCGGCAGCCACCCGGACGGCGTCGGCCAGGTCAACGCGATGACGCAGGCCGTGCGCACCGCGGGCCTGTCCACCTCCGACGTCGAGCACGTCAACGCGCACGCGACCTCCACCGTGGTCGGTGACGTGGGGGAGGCGGCGGCGATCCGCAAGGCGTTCGGCGACGGGGTCGCGCTGACCGCGCCGAAGAGCGCGCTCGGGCACCTCGTGGGCGGCGCCGGTGCGGTCGAGAGCATCGTGACGCTGCTGTCGATCTACCACGGGCAGATCCCGCCCACCCGCAACCTCGACGAGCTCGACCCGAAGGTGGAGCTGGACGTGGTGACGGACAAGCCGCGGCACGTCGAGGTGTCGGCCGCGGTGAACAACTCCTTCGGTTTCGGCGGGCACAACGTGGCATTGGCCTTCACCAAGGCCTGATGTCCCGGCCGCTCGCGCGAGCGCCCCCCCTCCCGGTGCGAACCGGAGGGCGGGGCGCTCCTCGTCGTGCGGCTGCCGTCAGCAGGGCACGGCGAGCGCGCTGCCCGGCAGGCTGTTGGTGTCGAGCCGGAACCCGCCGCCGTCCACGACCATCGGGTAGACCACGCGCCACCGCAGGCACGCCGATTGCATCCCGGCGGGGGCGTCCTTCGGGTCCTGGGTGCTGACGAAGGTCATCAGGACGCGCACCGAGTCGTCCGGGCCCGGTTCGATCCGGTGCACCTTGATGGCGGCGTCGCGCGTGGTGGCGTACTCGCGCTGCCACTTGTCCTCGGGCAGCTGCTGCTGCTTGGCCGCGACGACCGTGGTCTTCCAGGTCTCGTAGCGGCGCGTGTTGATCGCGTTGAAGTGCATCTGGAGGGTCCAGCGGATGTCCGCGTGGTCCGGGTGCGCCTCCGCGTCCGGGGTGAACTCGATGTTGGCGTACTCGGAGCTCTCCGGCTGCCCCGGCACGCCCGGGTCGATGCCCGCGAGCACCGAGTCGGGGTAGTACTGCTGCGCCGCGACCCCGCCGACGCCCGCCGCGATCAGCACGAGCGCGGCGATCGGCACCCCCAACTTCCACCAGGAGTGCTGCGAACGACCGGCCGGAGAATACGACTGCACGCCGATCAGCTTCCCACAGCCGCACGTCCCGCGACCGCACCGGGCGCGGACCGGACCTCGGTCAGCCCACCCGGTGCAGCCAGCTGACCGGTGCGCCGTCGCCCGCGTGGCGGAACAGCTCCAGCTCCGCGTCCCAGGCGGCGCCGAGCAGCTGGTCGACGCGGTGGGTGAACGATTCGGAGCCGCGGCTGTTGGCGGCGAGCGTGCGCAACTGGTCCTCGCTGACGACGATGTCGCCGTTGGCGCTGGTGCGCGCGTTCCACAGGCCGAGCCCGGGCACGTGGCAGAAGCGCTGCCCGTCGATCCCCGGGCTGGGGTCCTCGGTGATCTCGAAGCGCAGCATCGGCCACGCGCGCAGCGCGGTGACGAGCTTGGATCCGGTACCGGGTTCGCCGGTCCAGGTGAGTTCGGCGCGCAACTGCCCAGGCGCCGCGGGTTGCGCCGTCCAGCGGAGTTCCGCCCGCGTGCCGAGTGCGCCGGCAACGGCCCACTCGATGTGCGGACAGACCGCAGACGGCGACGAGTGGACGTAGATCACGCCACTTGTGCTGCCACGGGTGCTCACTGCTGACCTCCGCTGTTCGACGAGGGACGTCTTCCCCTACGACCTCGTCCTGCGGCGATCCGATCACGGGTGATCGGCGTCATTCTGCACGGGCCTCGACCGCGACCGCCACATGAAGTGGGTGAACTCCCCGTACGGGTCGCGCGGTTCGACTACGGTTCGCCGGAGCTCCCCGGCCCACCCGGCGCGGGGTCGTCGCAGTTCCGGGCGCACCCGCGCGACGCAGCGGGCGCCCCGAACGGCGCAACGGAGCAGGTGCGGACGAGTGGCCGATACCACTCGAACGGGGGAGTACGCGGAGTAGGCGAGAATGCCGACCCGGGCCCGGCGGCGGCAGGCCGGCCCGAGCTTCGGGGACGGGAGACGAGCATGCGAGTGGTGCGGCTCGGCGAGGAGCCGACCGAGATCGGCGCGGACATCCGGGCGGCCGTGACGGCCTGGGGGCCGGGCAGCGGCGTGTACGGCGGGGTCGCGGTGTGCGGCGTGCGGCCGCCGGGGGCGCCGCGGGCGCTGGACGCGGTGCTGGTGCTGCCCCGCGGCATCGTGGTGGTCGTCGGCGTGGACCTGCCGGGGTCGGTGCTCTCGCTGGAGGCCCCGGTGCAGACGCCGTGGACGGTGGACGGCTGGCCGCTGCTGCGCCAGGACTCGGCGATGAACCCCGCGCTGGACGCGCTGGAGTCGGCCGCCGCGCTGGCCCGCGCGCTGCAGTCCCGGGGCGCGGAACCGCTGCCGGTGGCCGCGATCATCGCCGTCGGTCCCTACGCGGAGCGGATCATCCAGCCGACGAGCGATCTGCACCGCGGGGTGCGGGTGCTGTACCCGTCCACGACGAGCATGCTCGCGGCGGCCCGCGAGCTCGCCACCTACGAGCGGGCGTGCGGGGTGGAGGCTGCTCGGAAGGTGCTGGGCGTCCTCGACGAGCGCACGCGCCGGATCTCGGTGGCGGAGCTGACCGAGGAGGGCTTCCCGGATTCGGTGGCGCCCGACCTCGCCGTGGCGAGCACGCTGCTCATCCCGAAGGTGGCGGACGAGCCGGCGCCCGGCCCGCCCGCGCGCCCGGACGGCCTGCGGGAGCGGCTCGCCGCGGTGCCGCGCCGCGCGAAGCTGCTGGTGCTGGGCGCGGTGGCGGTGGTGCTGGCCGGTGCGGTGTCCGCGCTGCTGCTGGCCGGTGGTTCGGAGGGGGCTCGGGAGGTCGCGGCGCAGCGGGTGGACGGCGTCGCGTTCACCCGGACCAGCGCCGAGCAGGGCGGGGACTGCACCGAGGCCGCGTTCGGGGACGTGCGGGCCTGGTTCCAGCGGCACCCGTGCGAGGGGCTGTCCCGGCAGGTCTTCGACGGGGAGACGGCGGGCCGCACGGCGGTCGTGTCGGTCGCGGTGGTGGACCTGGGGTCGGCGACCCCGGCGCGGAACCTGCGGGAGCTGCTGAACACGCCCGGTTCCGGCGGCATCGCCGACTCGGGCGCGGAGCCGGGGATGCCGAGCTCGCCGGAGTTCGCGGACGCCGCGGCGGCGGTGCAGCAGACCGGCGGGCGGCTGCGGGCGGTGCAGGCCGCGTGGGCCGAGGGCCGGTCGGATCCGGACGACGTCGCGCTGCGCGCCCTCGCCGAACGGGGCCTCCGCCTGCGCGCCCCGGCGTAGCGGCCACCTGTTCCGCCCGCCGATGAGCGAATCCACGCGCGGGCCGCCCGGGCGTCCTCGGGGGGGCCCTCGCGCGGAGGACGTCCTCTCCGCGGCGGGAGCAGCCGGCGGTTCCGCCGCACCGGCCGAGCACGACGGGTGCGGCGGTTCAACCCCAGAAGGTGGCGGGAGCGGTGGCGCACCCGTCGTCCGAGCAGGCCGGTGCGACCGGGCGCACGTCGGTGCCGTCGATGAGCCACTGCCTGCCGTCGCCGGCGGACACGAGGTACCGGCCGACGCGGTCCACCGACAGCTGCACCTGCTCGGCGGGGACGTCGCCCCCGGTGCCGAACGGAACACCGCCGCCGATCGCCCGGCCGCTGTCCGCGTCGAGCGTGGCGATCCGCAGCCGCTCCGCACCGCCGCAGTCGGTGGCGGCGAGCACCGCGAGGTCCCGCTCGGCCCAGGCGAGCGCGCGCGGCCCGCAGGTCCCGGCGGGCTGCGGCACCGGCGCCCCCAGTTCGCCGGCGCCGGGTGCCACCACGTGGATCGCGGAGTCGGAGGTGAGCACCGCGAGCCGCCCACCACCGCCGACCGCCAGGTCGTGCACCTGCTGCCCGGCCGGAACGGGTATCCGGCGCGCCGGACCGGCTCCGTCGACGACGATCTCGTCGTCGTCGGAGTAGGCGAACAGCCCGTCGCCCGCTGCCAGTGCGGTGCCGCTGCCGGTGCGGTGCGCCACCGGGCGCACGATGCGGTCCGGGCCGAGCACGACGATGTCGCTGCCGCCGTCGGCCGGGACGGTCGCGTACACGCGGTTCCCGTCGGCGGCCAGCGATCCGCGCACCGGCGCGGGCAGGTCGGCGAGCACGTCGTTGCGCTTCCCGGTGAGCACGTCGAACGAGGCGAGCGACGTGGCGGGCGCGGCGACGTAGCTGTTCGGGGCGATGCTGACCGGTTCCGGCGCCCGCGGGCCGGTGGGCACGACCGCGAGGACCACCAGGAACGCGGCGGTGGCGGCGACCGCGATCCCGCCCGCGGCGATCAGCGGGCGCCGCGAGGGCCTGCGGGACCGGCGCTGCCGGGCGGCCAGCAGCCTGGGCAGGGTGTCCCCGCGCGGCTCGACGTCGTCGACGATGGCGTGCAGCGCGCTGCGCAGCTCGTCGACGTCCTGCGTGTCGTTTGGATCCCTCACACCCGCTCCCGCAGCAGATCCGACAGCCGTGCCACTCCCCGCGAGCAGTACGACTTCACCGCACCCTGGCTCACGCCCATCAGCTGCGCGGTGCGCGCTTCGCTGAAGTCGGCGTAGTAGCGCAGCACCACCGCTTCCCGCTGCCTGCGCGGCAGCTGGGTGAGCGCGTCGGCGAGCACCGCCCGGTCCAGTCCGCGCCCGGTGTCGTCCGGACGCGAGTCCTCGGTGGCGATCCGAGGTTGGTACCGCTTGGCGACCATCCGGCGCCGCAGCACCGACCGGGCCCGGTTGAGCACCGCCTGCCGCAGGAACGCCAGCGCCTTCTCCGGATCGCGCAGCCGCGCCCTGGAGTCGAACACCCGCACGTAGGCGTCCTGCACGATGTCCTCCGCGGAGGCGCGATCATCGACGAGCAGCACGGCTATGCGCAGCAGTTGCCGGTAGTTGTCCTGGTAGAGCTCGGTGAGTTTGGTCGTCAGTTCATCCATGGCCGCCAGCCCGTCGCCCGGCCAGGCGGTCACGGGCAATGCGATCGAAACCGTCACATCTCTGCACGACGCCCGAGACCCCCTTCGCGGTTGGCAGCCGACGCGGACCGGATTTCCACCGTTGGCTCCGACCGGCGGAGAGGCGCAGCTTACCGTCCGCCACGAACGGCCTCGCGGAGTGATCGTCGGCCTCGGACGCGACGGCCGGTCCCGGTACCGCGCAGGACCAGCGGAGGCCGGTCCGCGCCGGCCGCGCGGCCTGCGGGGCCACCGCCGCGTCGGGGTTCGCCGCATCCGGCCGACGGTTCGGTCCACAGCGGACGGAGGTGGTCGCGACCTGGCTCCAGCCGGACGCGGCGACGAGTGGGAATCGACACATCCAAGATCGTCCTGATGGTGTAACCGCTGGTCAGCCGATCAACGCCGCGCTCACTCGCCCGTTTGGCAGCCGATGCCGCCGGGTGCGCGTTCGACTACCGTCGGCGGCGACACGGGATCTGTTCCGCGTTCGGCATGCGATGGGAGGATAGGCGGCCTCCCGGCCGCCTGAACCGACATGAAGTTCGGCATCTCGACGTTCAACACCGACGAAGGCATCGGGCCCGCGGAACTGGGTCGTGCTCTGGAGGAACGCGGGTTCGACGCGATGTTCCTCGCCGAGCACACCCACATCCCCGCGAGCCGCGAGACGCCCTACCCGGGCGGAGGCGACCTGCCCCGCATCTACTACCGCACCCTGGACCCGTTCGTGAGCCTCACCGCGGCCGCGGCCGTGACGGAGAAGCTGGTGCTGGGCACCGGGATCGCGCTGATGGTGCAGCGCGACCCGATCACCACGGCGAAGGAGGTCGCCAGCCTGGACCTCGTCTCGGGTGGGCGGGTGGTGTTCGGCATCGGCGCGGGCTGGAACCGCGACGAGATGCGCAACCACGGCACGGATCCGGGCAGGCGCGGCGCGCTGATGGACGAGCGGATCCGGGCGATGCGCGAGATCTGGACCAACGAGCTCGCCGAGTTCCACGGGGAGCACGTCGACTTCGACCCGGTGTACTCGTGGCCGAAGCCGGTGCAGAGCCCGCACCCGCCGATCTACATCGGCGGTGAGAGCGAGCGCTCCTTCGCCCGCGTCGCCGAGTACGGCGGCGGCTGGCTGCCCCGGGCGGGCACCGAGAACCTGGGCGAACTGGTCGAGAAGGTGCGCGAGCGCGCCGGGTGGCGGGTGCCGGTGTCGCTGTACGCCGCGCCGAAGGACGCACCGCTGGAGGAGTACGCGGCGGCCGGGGTGGACCGCGTCCTGTTCTACCTGCCGACGAAGCCGCGGGACGCGACGTTGGAACGGCTCGACCTGCTCGCCGGCGTGGTGGCCCGGCACGGCTGAGCCGCGCGGGGGCGGCCGGTGCCGGCGGCCGCCCCTTACATCCTGGTTACTTCCCGGTCTTGCACTGGACATGGGGGACACCGCAGGCAGATCCTTGCGACTGCTTTGCAGATCGGTGCGATCAACGAGGCATGTTGCGTGCACAACTGCTTGATCGCGGAAACGGAGACCGGGGACGGTGGCGAACACGACGACAACGACGCCGACGGACGAGGCGTCACCACGACGGAAGTGGAGTCCCCGGCAGGTCCTCGTGTGGACGCTGGTGGCAGTGGTGGGGGCCATCGCCTGGGGCGTCATCGCGCTCAGCCGCGGCGAGGAGATCTCCGCGGCCTGGCTGGTGTTCGCCGCGCTGGCCTCCTACGCGATCGGGTACCGGTTCTACGCGCGGTTCATCGCCTACCGGGTGCTGCGGACCGACGACACCCGCGCCACCCCGGCGGAGCGGCTGAACAACGCGGCCGACTTCCAGCCCACCGACCGCAGGGTGCTGTTCGGGCACCACTTCGCGGCGATCGCGGGCGCCGGACCGCTGGTGGGGCCGGTGCTGGCCGCGCAGATGGGCTACCTGCCCGGCACCATCTGGATCATCGTCGGCGTCGTGTTCGCGGGCGCCGTGCAGGACATGGTGGTGCTGTTCTTCTCCACCCGCCGCGACGGGCGCAGCCTCGGGCAGATGGCGCGGGAGGAGATCGGGCCGGTGGGCGGCATCGCCGCGCTCATCGCCGTGCTCGCCATCATGATCATCCTGCTGGCGGTGCTGGCGCTGGTCGTGGTCGGTGCGCTGAAGGGCTCGCCGTGGGGCACGTTCTCCATCGGCATGACCATCCCGATCGCCCTGTTCATGGGCATCTATTTGCGGTTCCTGCGGCCGGGGCGGATCATCGAGACCTCGATCATCGGGATCGCGCTGCTGCTGCTGAGCATCATCGGCGGCAGCTGGGTCGCCGACTCCGCGCTCGCCGGAACGTTCACGCTCTCCGGCAACGAAGTGGTGCTGGCGCTCGTCGTGTACGGCTTCATCGCCTCGGTGCTGCCGGTGTGGATACTGCTGGCGCCACGGGACTACCTGAGCACGTTCATGAAGGTCGGCGTCATCGTGATGCTGGCCGTGTCGATCCTCATCGCGATGCCGGTGATGAAGACCGAGGCGATCACCGAGTTCGCGTTCAACGGCCAGGGGCCGGTGTTCGCGGGCACCCTGTTCCCGTTCGTGTTCATCCAGATCGCGTGCGGTGCGCTGTCCGGGTTCCACGCGCTGGTGTCCTCCGGCACCACGCCGAAGCTGATCGAGAAGGAATCCCAGGTCCGGGTCATCGGCTACGGCGGGATGCTCACCGAGTCGTTCGTGGCGATCATGGCGCTGGCCGCGGCCTGCATCATCGACCCGGGCATGTACTACGCGATGAACATGCCCAGCGCGGCGCTCGGCGACACCCTGCAGTCCGCGTCCGACGCGGTCGCCGGGGTCGGGTTCTCCATCAGCCCCGAGCAGCTCGCCGCCGCGGCCGCCGCCGTGGACGAGGAGACGCTGGTGGGCCGCAGCGGCGGCGCCCCGACCCTCGCCCTCGGCCTCTCCGAGGTGTTCTCGCAGGTCCTCGGCGGGGACGCGATGCGGGCGTTCTGGTACCACTTCGCGGTCATGTTCGAGGCGCTGTTCATCCTCACCACCGTCGACGCGGGCACCCGGGTGGGGCGGTTCATGCTCCAGGACACCGTCGGCAACGTGTGGAAGCGCTTCGGCGACGTCACTTGGAAGCCCGGCATCTGGATCTCCAGCGCGGCCATCGTCGGCGGCTGGGGCTACTTCCTGTGGACCGGGGTGAACGACCCGCTGGGCGGCATCAACCAGTTGTTCCCGCTGTTCGGCATCGCCAACCAGCTGCTGGCGGCCGTCGCCCTCGCCGTCGCGACCACCGTGCTGATCAAGTCGGGTCGGGCGAAGTACGCGTGGGTGACGATCGTGCCGCTGGCCTGGGACGCCGTGGTGACGCTGACCGCCAGCTGGCAGAAGGTGTTCTCCGCGGACCCGAAGCTCGGCTTCTTCGCGCAGCGCAGTGCCTACCAGGCCGCGATCGACGCCGGGGAGACCAGCAAGGGCTCGGCGGCCACCGTCGACGAGATGCGGCAGGTCGTCACCAACTCCACGGTGTGCGGCGTGCTCAGCGTGCTGTTCGCCGTGCTCATCCTGGTGGTGCTCGCCGACGCGATCCGGGTGTGGATCAAGGCGCTGCGCAGCACCGCACCGCTGCCCGACACCGAGACCCCGCACACCGAGTCGGCGCTGTGGGCGCCGTCCGGGCTGGTCCCCACCGCCGAGGAGCGGCGGATCATGCGGGAACGGCGGGAGCCGGAGGACCGGCAGGAAGTGGGCGCGGGGACGTGAGCCCCCGGTCCGCCGCCGCGGGGGGGGGGCGGTCCCGGCTGGGACGCTCCGCCCGCGAGGCCTGGCAGATCGCCCGGGGCATCGTCGGCGAAACCGCCTACGAGCGCTACCTGGAGCACCACCGCGCGCACCACCCCGGCACACCGCCGCTGGGCGAGCGGGAGTTCTGGCGGCGGCACGTGGACCGCGGGGACGTCCAGCCCGGCTCGCGCTGCTGCTGACCGCTGCTGTTCGGGGGCGGAGGTTCCGCCGGGCCTCGCGAGGTGACGGCTGCGGCGGTGCTTGCGAGCTGTTCAGCGGCTCGGCCTCCTCACGCGGCGGCCCCGCCGGAGCACGAGCGGATCTACCGGGCGAGACCGGAAAGCGGGCGCCGAGGTGCGCGCGGCACTCAGGCCGAGGAGCGTCGTCCCCGTCGGATGCAAGCCGACGGCTGGAGGACGCCATGCAGAAGATCACCACGTGCCTGTGGTTCGACGGGCAGGCCGAAGAGGCCGCGCGGTTCTACACCTCGATCTTCCCGGACTCCCGGATCACCGAGGTCCTGCGCCACGGCGAGGCCGGGCCCGGTGCGGCGGGCACCGTGCTCACCGTGACGTTCGAGCTCGCCGGGCAGGAGTTCCTCGGCCTCAACGGCGGCCCCGAGTTCACCTTCAGCGAGGCCATCTCGTTGCACGTCGACTGCACCTCGCAGGACGAGGTGGACCGGATGACGACGCGGCTCACCGCCGGTGGTGAGCAGGGACCGTGCGGCTGGGTGAAGGACCGGTACGGCCTGTCCTGGCAGATCGCGCCCCGCGAGCTCACCGACATGCTGCACGACCCCGACCCGGCCCGCGCCGATCGCGTGATGCGGCAGATGCTCACCATGCACAAGCTCGACCTCGAACCGCTCCGCCGGGCCTACCTCGCGGAATGAGCGGACCGCGCACCCGTTCCGATCACTCATCTCGGAGGTGGTTCGCCGCGGGCGGTGAGGCGGGCGCGGAGGGCCGCGTTCTCCGCTTCCAGCGCGTCGAGGCGGGCGTGCGCGCGGGCCAGGTCCGCTTCGGAGTAGCGGTGCGGGATGTGCTTCGGGCAGTTCCAGTCGTGCGCCTCGACGTCGATCAGCACCAGCCGCTCGACCCGGCCGCCGGCGCGCGGCGCGTCCAGCCGCGCGGTGAGCCGCGGATCCTCGTCGAGCCCGCGCACCGAGGCCCGCCCGAACAGCTTCAACCGGGTCCGCGTCGCGTAGTCCATGAAGAACAGCGCGACCCGCGGATCGCCGCGCAGGTTCCCACCGGTGATGTACTGCCGGTTCCCGCGCACGTCCGCGTAGCCGAGGGTGCGGTCGTCGAGGACGTGCACGAAGCCGGGCGGGCCACCGCGGAACTGCACGTACGGCCACCCGGTCTCCCCCACCGAAGCCAGGTAGCAGCCGTCGCGGGCGGCGATGAACGCGCGCTCCCGCTCCCCCAGCGGATCCGGTTCGAGCCCCACACCGGCGCCCAGTTCGGCGCGGTGCGCGGGACGGCTGCCCTGCTCGACCTGCATGGCGCGCACCGCCGCGGTGAACGCCAGGCGCGCGTACCGGCTCATCGTGCTCCCTCCGACCCGGTGCTCCCTCCGACCCGGTCCACCCTCACCCGAGTCTCGGGCGACCGGGTCCGCGGCCACGCGGAAAGGAGATCCGCTTTGCCGCGAAGGGAAACGGGCGGCGGTTTTCCGCCCGAGCCCCGCGCGGTCTCGGGACCACGCGCCGAGGCAGACTGAACGGTCCACAACGGAGGAGGATGCTGTGAGCGATCTCAAGGTCGAGGACACCAATGTCGGCGAGGGAACCGAGGCCCAGCCCGGCCACGTCGTGACCCTGCACTACACGGGCACGCTCAGCGACGGCTCGAAGTTCGACTCGTCGCACGACCGTGGCGAGGGCCTGACCTTCGTGCTGGGTTCCGGCCAGGTCATCGAGGGCTGGGACAGCGGCGTCGTCGGCATGCGCGTCGGCGGCACCCGCACCCTGACGATCCCGCCCGCCCAGGCCTACGGCGAGCGCGGCGTCCCGCCGATCATCCCGCCGAACTCCACGCTGCACTTCGACGTCGAGCTCCTCGAGGTCAAGTGAGCCACCCGCCCGCCCCCCCGCCCCAGAGGGCGCGGGGGGGTGTGGCGGCGGGCCAAACGGCCAGAATATTAAACTTGTTCAGACCGCTGTGGTCAGCGCGCGGGGGGCTGGTGGTA
>NZ_JAIUKC010000077.1:0-909 GCF_020177435.1 Saccharopolyspora sp. 7B
GTGATCTCCCCGGTCTGGGCCATCGCCTCGACCGCGGGCGTGGGCGCCGGCGGGGTGTGCACCACCCGCCCGCCCGCGCCGCCCGAGGTGCGCGGGCAGGTGGCCGGGCCACCTCAGCGACATGAATTTCAACGGTTGAAACGACGGTAGGATCGGCGGGGTGGAGCCTTGGGAGACCTCGCCGCAGCGACGTGCGTGGCGGCCGTACATCGAGACGAGCCTGCTGCTGGAGACCCGCCTCGACGAGGATCTGCGCGCGGCCGCCGGGATGAGCTTGATGGACTACCACGTGCTGCTCGTCCTGTCGGAGTGCCCGGAGCAGCGCCAGCGGATGGGCGAGCTGGCCGCGCGGATGGTGTTCTCGCCGAGCCGGCTGACCTACCAGGTGAAGGTCCTGGAGCGCCGCGGCTGGGTGGTGCGGCACCCGTCGCCCGATGACCGGCGCGTGCACCACGCGGTGCTGACCGCGGCCGGGCTGGAGGCGCTGCGGGCGGCGGACGCCCACCACGTGGGGACGGTGCAGCGGCTGTTCACCGACGACTTGGACGAGCAGGAGCTGGACGTGCTCCGGCGCGTGTTCACCCGCACCCAGGACCGGCTGCGCGGAACCGCGGGCCGCTGACGCCCGCGCATGGCGCTCGTCACCCCCTCGACCTCGTCGGAATACCTCGCGCCGGGCCGTCGTTCGACCGATTAGTTCAGATTTGAAGGAAGTGGTCGAGATGCAGTTCGGAGTGTTCACCGTCGGGGACGTGACCCCCGACCCGACGACCGGGCGCACGCCGACGGAGGCCGAGCGGATCAGGGCGATGGTCGCCATCGCCGAGAAGGCCGAGGAGGTCGGTCTGGACGTGTTCGCCACCGGTGAGCATCACAACCCGCCGTTCGTGCCGAGTTCGCCGACGACGA
>NZ_JAIUKC010000078.1:0-6981 GCF_020177435.1 Saccharopolyspora sp. 7B
GCGAAGCCGCTGAGCCGACGACAAGAATGCAACCGGACCACCCGCGGGTTCTCAGCGGCTTCCTCGCGAGGACAGCGATTTCGCCGTGTGTTGGACATACATCAGAAATCGCGGCCGCACCGAAAAGCGGGCAGCGAGGAAGCCGCTGAGGTTCCGCCACCCGACCCGCCTCGCAACCGAAGTGGAAAGACAGACAGAACGCTCAAATCCCCGCCTCCGCCGAGTCACCGACCGCCGCGTGCAGCACCCCGGGGAAACCGTTGATCTCCTCGACCAGCCCGGCCACCTGCTGCTTGCCCTGCAGCCGGACCGCGACCACGGCGGTGCGCTGGTCCTCGTCGTCGGTGTCCTCGCGCTCCACCTGCAGGTCCAGCACCTTCAACCCGCGGCTCGTGCACAGCGTCAGCACCTCGCGCAGCACCCCGTGCCCGTCCAGGTAGCCCACCCGCACGATCTGCGGCTCCCGGAGCACCCCGCGCAGCAGCTGCAGCAGCCGCGGATACCCCACCGCCACCAGGAAGTGCACCAGCGTCGTCGCCGACGCCAGCAGCACCAGGCCACCACCGCAGGCCATCCCGATCGCCGCGACCAGCCACACCGTCGCCGCCGTGGTCAGCCCCCGCACCACGTCCCGCCGCACGAAGATCAATCCGCCGCCGATGAACCCGATGCCCGACACGACCTGCGCGGCCACCCGCGACGGGTCCAGCGACACCCGGTCGAACTCCAGCATGTCCCCGAAGCCGTACTTCGACACCAGCATGAACAGCGCCGCGCCCACCCCGACCAGGGTGTGCGTGCGCAGCCCCGCGCTCTTGGCCCGCACCTCGCGTTCCAGCCCCACCAGGCTGGACAGCAGCAGCGCGCTCCCCAGCTCCACGAGCAGCGGGATCTCACCCAATCCCGAGACCACCTCATCCGCCATCGGACGAACGTAACCCGGGCACGGCTCGGCGGACACGCCCACCGACCATGACCAGCCCCACCGGATCGATCAGCCACACCGCCTTGACCAGCACGAACACCGGACAAGAGTCGCATTCACCGCGAACCGGACCGCACCGCCCGCAACCGCGCCACCGCACCCCGGCGGAGTACTGTCGATCATGGAACGGCCCAACGGACCCGAGGAGCGGCAGTGCACGACAGCGGAGCGTCCGGCCTCGACGGACTCCGATCCGCCCTCGCGGCGCGCGCCACCGTGCAGGGCTGGGCGGAAGGCCTGGAGCTCTTCGAACTGTTCCGCGCCGCGCACCGCGCGGGCTGGCTCGACCGGCTGCGGGACGGGACCACCGCCGCCCGGCTGGCGGAGGCCACGGGCACCCCGGCCGAACAGACCGAGGACGTGCTGGCCGCCCTCACCTCGGCGGGCGTCGTGCAGCACCAGGACGACGCGTTCCGGCTCACCCCCGCCTTCGACGCCCTGCTCGCGGGCGCCTCCGGCGTCGACGTGCCGACCGTGCTCGACGCCGCGGACCTGGCCCGCGACCGCGTCGCAGGAGCCGTCCAGCCCGCCGAGCGGCAGCACCACCGCGACGGCGAGCAGGCGCTGCGGCTCGCCCGCGGCTGGGGCGTGCGGCCCGAGGACGGCGCACGGCAGCTCTACCAGGTGCTCTACCAGGCCCTGCCCGACTACCAGGACCGCCTGGCGCGGGGCGGCCCGCTGCTCGACGTCGGCAGCGGCGTCGGCGGCGCGCTGCTGACCACGCTCGACCTGCACGACGGGCTGCGCGCCGTCCGCGTCGAGGTCGTCCCCGCCGTCGCCGCCGAGCTCACCGCCCGCGCCGCGGACGCCGGGGTCGCCGACCGGCTCGACGTGCGCGTCACCGACGCCCGGGAGCTGCCGGACGCGGACGCCTTCGAGGTCTGCTACTGGGCTCAGGTGTTCTTCCCCGCCGAAGCCCGCACCGGCACCCTCGCCGCCATCCGCCGCGCCCTGCGCCCCGGTGGCCTGCTGCTGGTCCAGGAACTGTTCCCCGCCCAGGACGACCCCGGCACCCGCGGTGCGCTGGACCGCCTGTTCCACCGCCGCCAGCGGGTCGCGTTCGGCGTGTCGGCCGAAGACCTCGCCACCGAGGGCACCGCGGCCGGGTTCGACGAACCGCAGATCGTCGCCAGCCCGCTCGGCAGGCTCGTCCTGCTGCGCAGGCCGCGGGACTGACCGCCTGCGCGCTCGCGCGGCCTGCGTCCGCCTCGAAGATCAGCGAGGACGCCGCGCCAGGTACACCAGCGCGGGCGGCACGTTCCGCCACACCGTGCGGCTCAGCACCGTCTCCTCGAAGGTCGCGCGCAGGTCGGCGTGCTGCCGCCGCGCCGGAGCCGCCCACCGCGTCCACGTGTACGCGAACTGCGTGAACGCCCCCTGCTCGGTCAGCGAGTCCGCGATCAGCCGGATCAGCGGCACCCCGCCCTGCGGCGCGTGCGCCGCCCACGGCAGCCCGCTGACCACCACGTCGGCCCGCACGCCCCGCTCCGCCAGCAGCCGCGGCAGCGCCCGGGCGTCGGCGCACTCCACGTCCACCTCGGGGAACCGGGCGCTCAACGACTCCGCCCACCGCTGGTTGAGCTCCACCGCCAGGTGCGTGCCCCGGCCGCCGAGCCGCTGCTGGATCGCCTCGGTGAACGCGCCCGTCCCGGGTCCGAGCTCCACCACCACCGGATCACCGGTGGCCGGGATCGGTGCCACCATGTCCCGCGCCAAGTGGCGGGAGCTGGGGCCCACCGCGGCCGTCGTCGTCGGGGACTTCACGAACTCGCGGAGGAACTCCACCGCACCGGCGGCACTGCTCACGTCGGGCTCCCGTGCTCTGCGGCGTCAGGGCAGACGTCGCCCCAGCAGCAACGAGAGCACCGCCGCGACGATCGCGGTGAGCGTACCCAGCACCGACCACGGCTTGCTGGCGTCTGTGTGCTTGATCTCGTAGCCGATCTGCTCGCCCAACGTGTCGTAGACGCGGCGCAGCTGCTCGGCGCTGGCGGCCTTGTGGAACTCGCCGCCGGAGAGGTCCGCGATCTCCTCCATCGCCTCGTCGTCGACCTCCACGGGCTGCGACTGGCCTTCGATGTCGATCGTGCCGTAATCGGTGCCGAACGAGATCGTGGTGATCGGGATGCCGGCCTTCTTCGCCTCCCCCGCCTTCGTGTAGGCACCGCGCGGGGCGTTCATGTCGCGCGGGATGGTCTGCCCGCCGTCGGCCATGAGCACGATCCGCGCGGGCGGGGCACCGCCGGGGCCGCCGACCATCTTGCCGAAGGAGTCGATCGCCGACATCGAGGCGTTGATGCCGTCACCGGTCGCGGTGGCCTCCGACAGCGAGAGGTTGTCGATGGCCTGCTTCACCGCCGTGCGGTCCGTCGTTGGCATCACCATCACGGTGGCGGTGCCCGCGAACGACACCAGTCCGAGGTTGATGCCGGGGGTGAGCTTGTCGGCGAACTCCTTCGCCGCGATCTTCGCCGCCTCCAGGCGGCTCGGCTCGACGTCCTTGGCCATCATCGACAGCGACACGTCCACGGTGAGCATGACCGTCGCCCGGTTCCGCGGGATGCGCTGCTCGGCGGTCGGCCCGGACAGCGCCACGGTCAGCAGGATCATCGCGACGGCCAGCAGCGCGGCGGGCACGTGCTTGGGCCAGCCCTGCCGCTTCGGCGCCACCCGGTCCAGCACCGCCAGGTTGCTGAACCGCAGCGCCTCCTTGCGCGCCCGCTGCTGCGCCCACACGTACCCGCCGACGAGCGCGGCGACCACCAGCAGCAGCAGGAACCACCACGGCGCGGTGAAACCCGACAAGCTCAACATCACGCCGTTCCTCCGGACCATCCGCGCTTGCGGGCCACCACGAACCGCACCACGTCGGCGATCCAATCCGAATCCGTTCGCAGCACCAGGTGCGCGCAGCCCGCTCGCCGCAGCGCCGCCGCGACCTCCTCGCGGTGCGCCGCGGCCGCGGCCGCGAACTCCTTGCGCAACACCGGTGTCGTGCGCACTTCCCGCTGCTCCCCCGTCTCGGGATCGGACAGCACCACGGTGCCGACGTCCGGCAGCTCCAGGTCCCGCGGGTCGAGCACCTCGACCGCGAGCAGCGAGTGCCGGGCGCCGAGCCCGCGCAGCGCGCGCTGCCAGTCCAGCTCACCGAGGAAGTCGGAGACCACCACCGCCAGGCCCCCCCCCCGCGGGGGGGGCCGCAACGACTCCAGCAGCCGCGGCAGGTCACCCCGCGTCCCCTCGTCCGCCCGCGCGGTCTCGGCGACCTTGCGCAGCAGCCCCCGCGAATGCCCCAGCCCGCCGCGCGCCGGCAGCCGCACCGGCCCGGTGCCGTTGTCCACCACCGCACCGATCCGGTTCCCGCCGCCGCTGGTCAGGTGCGTCACCGCGGCCAGCGCCGCGATCGCCAGCTCCCGCTTGTCGCAGGCCGCGGAACCGAAGTCGAGGCTCGGCGACAGGTCCATCGCCACCCAGGTCTCCAGCTCGCGGTCGGCCACGGTCTGCCGGATGTGCGGTTCGGACATGCGGGCGGTGACCGCCCAGTCCATTCGCCGCACGTCGTCGCCGGGCTGGTAGACCCGCGCCTCCCCCGGCTCGGGGGCCGGACCGGGCCCCAGGCCGAGGTGGTTGCCCTGCAGCAGGCCGTCGAGCCGGCCGCGCACGGTCAGCTCCAGCGAGCGCAGCGCGGCGTGCAGCCGGGGCCCTTCCAGCTCCGGAGGGGCCCAGGACGGGCGGTCCGCACCTGCCTGGGCGGAACTCACCGGCACGGCTGATCGCTCCTCGTTCGTCGAGTGGGACATGGGCGCGCGGCCGCGGGTCAGTACTGCGGCGGCGGGCCGACCGGCGCCTGCCCGTACCCGGGCTGCGCTTGCGGCGGGTTCGCCTGCGGACGCGCCGAGACCTGCGGCAGCGGCACGGTCTGCAGCACCCGGTTGACGATGTGATCGACCGGGATGCCGTCGGCGAGCGCGTCGTAGGACAGCACCAGCCGGTGCCGCAGCACGTCCGGCACCACGTCCACCACGTCCTGCGGGAGCACGTAGTCGCGGCCGCGGACCAGCGCCAGCGCACGGGACGCGGCGACGATGCCGAGGCTCGCGCGCGGCGAGGCGCCGTAGGACACCCACCCGGCGATGTTGGACAGGCCGTGGTCGTTCGGGGTGCGCGTCGCCAGCACCAGCCGCACCACGTAGTCGACCAGCGCGTGGTGCACGAACACCTGCGCGGCGACGTCCTGCAGCCGGGTCAGCTCGTCGGCGTCGAGCACCGGCGTCGGTTCCGGGCTCGCCACGCCCATCCGGTAGACGATCTCCCGTTCCTCCTCCGCCGAGGGGTACTCGACCTGCAGCTTGAACAGGAACCGGTCCCGCTGCGCCTCCGGCAGCGGGTAGACGCCTTCGTTCTCGATGGGGTTCTGGGTGGCCAGCACCAGGAACGGCTTCGGCATCGGGAAGCTCTCGCCACCGATGGACACGTGCCGCTCGGCCATGACCTCCAGCAGCGCCGACTGCACCTTGGCGGGCGCGCGGTTGATCTCGTCGGCGAGCACGAAGTTCGCCAGCACCGGGCCGAGCTCGACGTCGAAGCGCTCACTGCCCTGCCGGTAGATCCGGGTGCCGAGGATGTCGGCGGGCACCAGGTCGGGGGTGAACTGCAGCCGGGAGAACGAGCCGCCGACGACCTTCGCGAAGGTCTCCACGGCGAGCGTCTTGGCCACGCCGGGCACGCCTTCGAGCAGCACGTGGCCCTTGGCCAGCAGGCCGACCAAGACCCGTTCGACGAGCCGGTCCTGCCCGACGATGATCCGCTTGACCTCGAACACGGTGCGTTCGAGCAACTGCGCGTCCCGGGCCGGTGTGCTCACCTGGTCCGCGGGCGCCGCCCCGCCCTCGCCGGCCTCGGTCACTTCGACACCTCTCGTTCGCTTCCCTGGTCGCTTCGGGCGTTCGCCGCGGTGCCGGGCCGCCGGGCCTCGGCGGACGTGGGCGCTCGCGCGCCGAGCGCACTTCGCAGCGATCTTGGCACGGGCGCGCCCCGGTCGCGCGAGGGGGCACCCGGCCAGGTTCGCAGTGAACCGCACCGGCGGTGTGGCCCCTGTGAAGCGATCTCCCTCCTCCTGGCCGTTCTCGGCCGGACGGCGGAAGGCGAGGCCGTGCGGCCGGATTGATTTCAGTCGACACTGAAGCTACCGAGCCAATGAATATCCGGACGCGCACTCCTGCGCTCACGCACCCACTGATCGTTCGGGCGCGGCGCCACCCGGGCCCCTCGCAGCGGGACCCGGGGCGCTCAGCCCAGGCGGTGCAGGTCCTGCGGGGTGTCCACGTCGGCCGCCTCCGCCCCCACCGCCGGGACGTGCGCCGGGTGCAGCGCGCCGAACAACGCGCGCACCGGCCGGTCCCGAACCTGCTCCGGCATCGCCGCGCGCAGCACGGCGACCGGCCAGACGCCCAGCAGCCACTGCACCGCGCCGTCCGCGTCCACCAGCACCGCGCCGGACTCCGCCGCCGCCGCGCGCAGCCGCGCCACGGTCCCGGCCGAGAGCCCCGGGTGATCGGCGGCCAGCACCGCGACCAGGCCCCGCTCGAACGGGACCTCCCCCAGCCCCGCGTGCAGCCCGGCGAGCGGACCCGACCCGGGCGGATCCTCCCGCGCCCACCGCACCGGCACCGGCACCGGCCGCCGCGGCCCGACCACCACCACCGGGTCGGCGTCGCGCACCGCCAGCGCGGTGTGCGCCAGCAAGGTGCGGCCACCGGTGCTCAGCGCGAGCTTGTCCACTCCCCCGAGCCGGCGGGAGCTCCCGCCCGCGAGGACCACCGCCGCGAATTCGTCCACCACGCCCCGATGCCTACCGCAGCACCGCCGCCGCGGCGCGGGCACCCCACCCCGGAACGCACGGGGGGGGGGGGGGGGGGGGGGGGGGGGGGGGGCGCCCGCGCCCCCCCCCCCGCCCCCCGCCCCCGCGCGAGCGCGGCCCGGAGGCGGGGCGGCGC
>NZ_JAIUKC010000079.1:0-59071 GCF_020177435.1 Saccharopolyspora sp. 7B
GCTGGTACCCCCCCCGTAAATCCGCCCCCCCCCCCCCCCCCCCCCCCCCCCCCCCCCCGCGGGGGCGGGGGGGCCCCCCCCCGAAACCCCGGGGGGGGGCGGGGCGGGGGGGGACCCACCCGGCACGACCGCCGCCGGAACCGATCAGAGGAGGCGGACCGCGTAGGGCGCGATGCCCGCGTACCGCACCGAGGTGACCCGCACCTTCGAACCCGAGTACGGCGCCTCCACCATCCGGCCACCGCCCAAGTACAGCGCCACGTGGTGCACCCGTCCCCCGCTGCGCCAGAACAGCATGTCCCCGCGCTGCATCGAGGACAGCGGCACCTGGGTGCCGGACTGGTACTGGTAGCCGCTGTAGTGGTCGAGCTGCACGCCCGCCCCGGCGAACGCGTAGATCATCAGCCCGGAGCAGTCGAACCCGATCTTCTGGTAATCGCCGTACGAGTCGGCCACTCCCCCGTCGCGGATGCCGCGGGTCGGGCCGCTGGAGTTGCCGCCGCCCCACGCGTAGGGCATGCCGAGCTGGGAGAGCGCCCGCCGCACGACGGTCTCCACCGAACCGGTGGCGACCTCGGTGTCGTCGTCGGAGTCCGGCGCGGGGCTGCCCTGCGCGTTCCCGGCGGCGGCCTGCGCCTCGGCCGCTTGCTGGGCCTGCGCCGCCTGGCTCGCCTTGAGCCACTCCTCGTAGCGGTCGCGCTGGGATTCCAGCCCGCGCACGGCGGCGCGGGCGGCGGTGAGCTCCTGCTGGACGCCGGAGCGTTCGGCCTCCAGCCTCGCGGAGGTGCTCGCCTGCGAGGCGCGGGCGGCGATCGCGGCCTGCTGCGCCGTGTCGGCGCGCCCCTTCGCCTCGGCGGCGGTGGCGCGGGCCGCGGCCGCTTCCTGCAGGGCTTCGCGCGCGAGGGAGTCCTTGTTGACCCGGTCGATGCGGGACCGCTCCAGGTCGTCGAGCACGTCGAGCTGGGTGCGCCCGACGGTGTCGAGGAGTTCGGCGCGCTCCAGCAGCTCGTCCGGCCCGCGGGCGCCCACGTACGCGGTGAGCGAGCCGAGCTTGCTGCCCTGCCGGTAGCTGCCCGCCGCGAACTCGTCGAGCCGGGCGCGCTGGCGCTCCACCTCGTCGGCGGCCGCGTTGGCCTGGCCCTGGGCGCCGGCCGCGGTCTGCTCCGCGCGGGAGCGGGCGAGTTCGGCGCGGTCCAGGTCGACGCGCGCCTTGTTGGCGTCCTCCATCGCCAGTTCCACCCGCGCGCTCAGCTCGGTCAGCCGGGTCTCGGCTTCGGAGAGGCGTTGGGTGAGCTCGCCGACGCGGTCCGCCCGGTCGCCGACCCGGTCGCGCTGTGTTTGGATCTCGCCGTCGTCAGGTCGCGCCGGGGGGTCCGGCGCGCCGGCCGCGGCCAGCGGGAGCGCGAGGGCGAACGCGGAGGCGAGCACCAGACCGCCGGGCAGTAGTCGAGGTCGCCGCACGACCGCCACCTCCAGGCACCGAACTAGGCCGTTCGGACTTGCAGTGTTGCGCCATTCAGCGCACAGGACGAGCACAACTGTGCATCGTGACCCCACTACTCGCAATTCGTCGCACGAACCACTTGCACCACAAGTCGTACTTCAGGGCTTGAACGGGACTTTTCGGGCGCGCTGAACCGCTCAAGCCGCGCAGGCGAGCAAGGAATCGACCCGAGACCGTCGAGACGCTCTCGGGTGCTTGCGGGGTGCGAGGGCCGGTTCAGCCCCAGGTGCTCGGGTCGCCCCAGGTGCGCAGCGGCTCACCGGACTCGGCGAGCGGCACCGCGGCCAGCTCCGGCAGCACCTCGGCCAGCGGCTCGCGCAGCACCGCGGCGGCGAGCTCGTCGTACGGCGTCGGCTCGGCGTTGCAGATCACCAGCCGCGCACCGGCGCGCACCGCGAGCTCCGCCAGCCCCGCCGCCGGGTGCACCGTCAGCGACGTCCCGGCCGCGACGAACAGATCGCAGTCCAGGGCGGCCCGCTGCGCGGCGCGGATCACGTCCGGGTCGAGGTTCTGGCCGAACGAGATGGTGGTGGACTTCAGGATCCCGCCGCAGGAACGGCACGGCGGGTCCTCCTCGCCGTCGGCGACGCGCTCCAGCGCCGCCCGCATCGACCCGGTCGCACCGCAGTCCAGGCAGACCACGCCGAACACCGAACCGTGCAGCTCCAGCACCAGCCCGGCCGGGAGCCCCGCCCGCTGGTGCAGTCCGTCGATGTTCTGGGTGAGCAGCGAGGTCAGCCGGCCCTGCGCGGCCAGGTCGGCGAACGCGCGGTGCGCCGGGTTCGGCACCGCCTCCCACGCCGGGTGCTCGGCTCGGCCGCGCCAGGCGAGCCTGCGCACCTCCGGGTCGGCCACGTACGAGTCGAGGTCGGTGAGCCGCTGGGCCCGCGGATCCCGCGTCCACACCCCGTTCGGGCCGCGGAAGTCCGGGATGCCCGAGGCGGTGGACACCCCCGCCCCGGTCAGCGCCGTGATGCGCCGGGCCGAGCCGAACAACTCCCGGGCGCGGGCGTGCTCGGTGCCGGGATCGCTGCCGCGTGCTGTCACCCCACCACGGTGCCACGTGGCCGCAGCCACCCCGAATCCGGGCGTCGGCGCAGTTCACGCCCGGCGGCCGCGCGGGTGTGATGGCGGCTTTGCCTCGCGGTAACGCGCGGCGTCGATCGGCGGAAACACCCGGTTCCTAGCGTCGGCCCTGCCCGACGAGAGGAGGCGCGGTGACCACCACCCCGCACAGCAGGCCCGGCCGCCGGATCGACGGCTGGGACCCGGAGGACGAGGCGTTCTGGCAGCGCACCGGCCGGCGGGTCGCGCACCGCAACCTGCGGCTGTCGATCCTGTCCGAGCACGTCGGGTTCTCGGTGTGGAGCATCTGGTCGGTCCTGGTGCTGTTCATGTCCCCGGAGATCGGCCTGGACTTCGACGCCGCCGAGAAGTTCCTGCTGACCACGGTGCCGACGCTGGTGGGGGCGCTGCTGCGGCTGCCCTACAGCTACGCGGTGACCCGCTTCGGCGGGCGGAGGTGGACGGTGTTCGCCACCTCGGTGCTGCTGGTGCCGACCGGGCTGATCTGCTACTTCGTGCAGCAGCCGGGGACGCCGCTGGGCGTGTTCCTGGTGCTGGGCGCGCTGACCGGGCTCGGCGGCGGCAACTTCGCCTCCTCGATGACCAACATCACGAGCTTCTTCCCGCAGCGGGAGCAGGGTTGGGCGCTGGGGTTGAACGCCGGTGGCGGGAACATCGGCGTCGCCGTCGTGCAGGTGGTGGGGCTGCTCGTGGTGGCCACCGCGGGCGGGACGAGCCCGGCGCTGGTCGCCGGGATCTACCTGCCGCTGATCGTGCTGGCCGCGCTGCTGGCGGCGCTGCGGATGGACGACATCGACGCGGTCGTCACCGCACCGGGCGCGCAGCGGGAGGTGCTGCGCAGCTCGCACGCCTGGTGGCTCTCGCTGCTCTACGTCGGGACGTTCGGGTCGTTCATCGGCTACGGGTTCGCGTTCGGGCTCGTGCTGCAGAGCGAGTTCGGCTTCACCCCGCTGCAGGCCGCGACCTGGACGTTCCTGGGGCCGCTGCTGGGTTCGCTGGCGCGGCCGGTCGGCGGGCTGCTGGCCGACCGGTGCGGCGGGGCGCGGGTGACGTGCTGGAACTTCCTGGCGATGGCCGCGGGGACCGGGGTGTTGCTGGTGGCCTCCGGGCTGGACTCGTTCCCGCTGTACCTGGGGTCGTTCGTGGTGCTGTTCGTGCTCAGCGGGATCGGCAACGGCTCGGTCTACAAGATGATCCCGGCGGTGTTCGCGGACCGGGCGCGCCGGGAGATCGCCGGGGGCGGGGCACCCGCGGACGCGTTCGCGCGGGCCCGCAGGTCCTCCGGGGCGCTGATGGGCGCGGCCGGCGCGGTCGGGGCGCTCGGCGGGGTGTTCATCAACCTGGCGTTCCGCGCCTCGTTCGGCGGGGCGGCCGCCAGCGGGGACGCCGCGCTGGCCACGTTCCTCGGCTGCTACCTGGTGTGCGTGCTGGTGACCTGGGCGGTGTACCTGCGGCCGCGGCACGCCGCGGCGCGGCCCGCGATCGCGGGAGGTCCCGGCCGTGCCTGAACCCCACACGACGACCACCCACTGCCCCTACTGCGCGTTGCAGTGCGGCACCCGGTTGACCCGGGAGCGCACCGGCGTCGTGGTCGAACCGACGGACTTCCCGGTGAACCGGGGCGGGCTGTGCCAGAAGGGCTGGACCGCGCCCGCGCTGCTCGACGTCCCCGATCGGCTGCTGCACCCGATGGTGCGGCGCGGCGGCCGGCTGCGGGCCGTGGACTGGGACACCGCGCTGCGCACCGTCGCCGACCGGGTGCGGGAGCTCCAGGCCGAGCACGGCTCGGACGCGGTCGGCGTGTTCGGCGGCGGCGGGCTGACGAACGAGAAGTCGTACCTGCTGGGGAAGTTCGCGCGGCTCGCGCTGGGCACCAGCCGCATCGACTACAACGGCCGGTTCTGCATGTCCTCGGCGGCCGCGGCCGGGACCGCCGCGTTCGGCTCGGACCGGGGGCTGCCGTTCCCGGTAACCGACCTCGGCCGGGCGGACGTGGTGCTGCTGGCCGGGGCGAACCCGGCCGAGACGATGCCGCCGCTGCTGCGGCACCTCACCGCGCCGGAGCTGGTCGTCATCGACCCGCGGCGCAGCGCCACCGCGCAGCGCGCCGCCCTGCACCTGCAGCCCGCGCCGGGCACCGATCTGGCGCTGGTGCTGGGGATGCTGCACATCGCGGTCGTCGACGGCTGGGTGGACGGCGACTACGTCCGGGACCGCACCACCGGTTTCGACGCGGCCCGGCAGCGCGCGATGAGCTGGTGGCCGGAGCGGGTGGAGCGGATCACCGGCGTACCGGTGCGCGCGCAGCGGGCGGCGGTGCGGATGCTCGCGCGCGCCGACCGGGCCTACGTGCTGACCGGGCGCGGCGCCGAGCAGCACGCGAAGGGCACCGACACCGTCGCCGGGTTCATCGACCTCGCCCTCGCGCTCGGGCTGCCCGGCCGCGACGGCAGCGGGTACGGGTGCCTCACCGGGCAGGGCAACGGGCAGGGCGGCCGGGAGCACGGGCAGAAGGCCGACCAGCTGCCCGGCTACCGCTCGATCACCGACCCCGCGGCGCGCGAGCACGTCGCCGGGGTGTGGGGCGTGCCGCCGGAATCGCTGCCCGGGCCGGGGATCAGCGCCTACGAGCTGCTGGATGCGGCGGGCGCGCCGGGCGGGGTGCGCGGGCTGCTGGTGTTCGGGTCGAACCCGGTGGTCTCCGCGCCGCGCGCCGGGCACGTCGCCGAGCGGCTGGCGGCGCTGGACCTGCTGGTGGTGGCGGACTTCGTGCCCTCGGAGACGGCGCGCGCGGCGGACGTGGTGCTGCCGGTGGCGCAGTGGGCCGAGGAGGACGGCACCGTGACGAACCTGGAAGGCCGGGTGCTGCGCCGCCGCCGGTTGCGGGTGCCGCCGGGGCACGCGCGCAGCGACCTGGAGGTGCTGCACGGGCTGGCGCGGCGGCTCGGCGAACCCGGCCACCGCTACCCCACCGCGCCGCGCGAGGTGTTCGAGGAGCTGCGCCGCGCGTCGGCGGGCGGCGCGGCCGACTACGCGGGGATCAGCTACGAGCGGCTCGACGCCGGGGAGGCGCTGCACTGGCCGTGCCCCGCCGAGGACCACCCGGGCACGCCCCGGCTGTTCCTGGACCGGTTCGCCCACCCCGACGGCCGCGCCCGGTTCGCCGCGGTGGAGCACCGCCCGGCGGCGGAGCAGGTGTCCGCCGAGTTCCCGCTGCACGCCACCACCGGCCGGGTGCTGGCCCACTACCAGTCCGGTGCCCAGACCCGCCGGATCCCGGAGCTGGCGGCCGCAGCGCCGGAGGCGTTCGTCGAGGTGCACCCGGACACGGCGCGGCGCGCGGGGCTCGCCGACGGGGATCTGGCGCTGGTGAGCTCGGCGCGCGGCCGGACCGCCGCGCGGGTGCGGCTGGTGGACTCGATCCGGGTGGACACCGTGTTCCTGCCGTTCCACTTCCCCGGCGCGGGGCGCGCGAACCTGCTGACGAACCCGGCGCTGGACCCGCGCAGCCGGATGCCGGAGTTCAAGGTGGCCGCGGCCCGGCTCGATCCGCTGCCCGCCGACGCGGCGCCGCCCGCCGGGGACGCGGCGGAGGTGTTCGCGTGAACCACGTGCTGATCGCCGGGAACGGTCCCGCCGCGCACCGCCTGGTGGAGCGACTGCGCGGGCACGGCCACGACGGCCCGATCACGGTGCTGGGCGCGGAGGACCGGCCCGCCTACAACCGGGTGCTGCTGGCCTCGGTGCTGGACGGGACGTTGCCGCCGGACGCGGTGGAGCTGCCGGAGCTCGACGCCGAGGTGCGGACCGGAGTCACCGCGACCGCCGTCGATCCCGCGCGGCGGCTGGTGCGCACGGACGCCGGGGTGGTGCACCGGTACGACGAGCTGGTGCTGGCGACCGGGGCGCGGGCGGCGGTGCCCGCGGTGCCGGGGCTGCGCGCGGCGGACGGGACGCTCGCGGCCGGTGTCACGGCGCTGCGGACCCTCGCGGACTGCGCGCGGATTCCGGCCGGGGCGCGGCGCGCGGTGGTGCTCGGCGGCGGGGTGCTCGGCGTGGAGACCGCGCGCGGGCTGCTCGGCCGCGGCCTGGACGTGGTGCTGGTGCACCCGAATCCGCACCCGATGGACCGGCAGCTCGACGCGGCGGGCGGGACGCTGCTGGCCGAGCACCTGCGGGAGGCGGGCGTGCGCACCCGGTTCGGCCGCCGCGCCGCCGCGCACCGGCCGGGTGAGCTGGTGCTCGACGACGGCGAGGTGCTGGCCGCGGACGTGGTGGTGCTGTGCACCGGTGTGGTCCCGGAAGCGGGGCTCGCCCGCGAGGCGGGGCTGCGGGTGGGCCGCGGCGTGCTGGTGGACGACCACCTGATGACCTCGGATCCGCACGTGCACGCCCTCGGCGACTGCGCCGAGCACGACGGGCGGGTGCCCGGGCTGATCGCACCGGCCTGGGAGCAGGCGGAGGTGCTGGCGCGGCGGCTCGCCGGCGGTGCGGCGCGGTACCGCGCCGGAGCGACCGCGACCCGGCTCAAGGCGCGCGGCATCGACGTGGCCTCGCTGGGCGACGTGGCGCTGCTGGCGTCCCCCGAGGTGGAGCAGGTGGTGCTCTCGGACCCGGCGCGCGGCCGGTACGCGAAGCTCGCGGTCCGCGCCGAGCGCCTCGCCGCAGGGGTGCTGATCGGGTTCCCGCAGGCCGCCGCCACCCTCGCCCAGCTGCACGACCGGGGCCTGCCGCTGCCGGTGGACCGGCTGGGCCTGCTGCTGGGCGCCGCGCCCGCCGCCGCACCGGCCGAGCTGCCCGCGGACGCGGTGCTGTGCCGCTGCAACGACGTGAGCAAGCGGCGGCTGGAGGACGCGTGGCACGCCGGTGCCCGCGACCTCGGCTCGCTGGCCCGGACCACCCGGGCCACCACCGGCTGCGGCGGCTGCGCCGACGAGGTGCGCGGCCTGTGCGCCGCGCTGCGCGCCGACGGACCGACCGGAGCCGACGAACCCGAACAGGAGGGCGTCGCATGACCCGAACCCTTGTCGTGATCGGCCACGGGATGGTCGGCCACCGCCTCGTCGAGGAGCTGCGCGCCCGCGACGACGCGGACCGCTGGCGGGTGGAGGTCCTCGCCGAGGAACCCCGCGCGGCCTACGACCGGGTGGCCTTGTCGTCCTACCTGGACGGCAGCAGCGCCGCGGACCTCGGCCTGGCCGGGCCGGGATTCTTCGCCGACCCGCTGGTGCGGCTGCACCTGGACCACGCCGTCACGAGCGTCGACCGCGCGGCGCGGACCGTGCGCACCACCGGCGGCGCCGAGTTCCGCTACGACGCGCTGGTGCTGGCCACCGGGTCCCGGCCGTTCGTGCCGCCGGTGCCCGGTCACGACCTGGCCGGCTGCCACGTGTACCGCACGCTCGACGACCTGGACGGCATCCGGGACGCGGCGGTGGCGGGCGCGCCCGGGGTCGTCATCGGTGGCGGGCTGCTCGGGCTGGAGGCGGCGAACGCGCTGCGGCTGCTGGGGATGCGCCCGCACGTGGTGGAGCGGGCGCCCCGGCTGCTGCCGCTGCAGGTCGACGACGGCGGCGGGCGGGTGCTGGCGCGGCTGGTCGAGGACCTGGGGCTGGCGGTGCGCTGCGGGACGGCTACCGCCTCGATCGACGCCGGGCCGGACGGGCGCGTAGCCGGGGTGACCCTCGGCGACGGCGACAGCATCGCGGCCGAGCTGGTGGTGTTCTCCGCGGGAGTGCGCCCGCGCGACGAGCTCGCCGAGCGGTCCGGTCTGGCGCGCGCCGACCGCGGCGGGGTGCTGGTGGACGGGCGCTGCCGCACTTCCGACGAGCACGTCTGGGCGGTCGGCGAGTGCGCCGCCGTCGAGGGCCGCTGCTACGGGCTGGTCGCCCCCGGCTACGCGATGGCCGAAGTGGTGGTGCGCCAGCTGCTGGGGCTCGACGGCGACGCGTTCACCGGTGCCGACATGTCGACGAAGCTGAAGCTGCTCGGAGTGGACGTGGCCAGCTTCGGCGACGCGCACGCGACCGCGGACGGCGCGCTGGAGGTGGTGCACGCCAACCACGCGGCGGGCACCTACGCGAAGCTCGTGCTCAGCGACGACGCGCAGGTGCTGCTGGGCGGGGTGCTCGTCGGCGACGCGAGCGCCTACGCCTCGCTGCGGCCGCTGGTGGGCCGCGCGCTGCCCGCCCCGCCGGAGCGACTGCTGCTGCCCGCCGGCCCCGCGCCGGACGCGGGGGCGCTGCCGGACGACGCGGTGGTGTGCTCCTGCAACAACGTGTCCAAAGGGGACATCACCGCGGCGATCGGCGGCTCCGGGCTGTCCGATGTGGCCGGGATCAAGGCGTGCACCCGGGCGGGGACGAGCTGCGGATCGTGCGTGCCGATGCTCGGCAGGCTGCTCGCCGACTGCGGCGTCGCGCCCTCCCGCGCGCTGTGCGAGCACTTCGCCCACTCCCGCGCCGAGCTGTTCGAGATCGTCCGGGCCACCGGAATCGCCACGTTCTCCGAACTGGTCCGCGCCCACGGCCGCGGTCGCGGCTGCGACGTGTGCAAACCGGTGGTGGCCTCGATCCTGGCGAGCCTCGGGCGCGGGCACGTGCTCGACGCCGAGCACGCCGGGCTGCAGGACACCAACGACCGGTTCCTGGCCAACCTGCAGCGCAACGGCACCTATTCGGTGGTGCCGCGGGTGCCGGGCGGGGAGATCAGCGCGGACGGGCTCATCGTGCTCGGTGAGGTGGCCCGCGAGTTCGGGCTCTACACGAAGATCACCGGCGGGCAGCGGATCGACCTGTTCGGCGCCCGCGTCGAGCAGCTCCCCGCGATCTGGCGGCGGCTGGTGGACGCCGGGTTCGAATCGGGGCACGCCTACGGCAAGGCGCTGCGCACCGTGAAGTCCTGCGTGGGCACCGACTGGTGCCGCTACGGCGTGCAGGACTCGGTGGCGATGGCGGTCCGGCTCGAACTTCGCTACCGCGGGCTGCGGGCGCCGCACAAGCTGAAGTCGGGGGTGTCGGGCTGCGCGCGCGAGTGCGCGGAGGCCCGATCGAAGGACTTCGGCGTCATCGCCACCGACCAGGGCTGGAACCTGCACGTCGGCGGCAACGGCGGGTTCAGCCCGCGGCACGCGGAGCTGCTCGCCGCCGACCTGGACGACGAGCAGCTGATCCGGCTCGTGGACCGGTTCCTGATGTTCTACGTGCGCACCGCCGACCGGTTGCAGCGCACCGCCGCGTGGATCGAATCCCTCGACGGCGGCCTGGACCACGTGCGGGAGGTCGTCGTCGAGGACTCGCTGGGCATCGCCGCCGACCTGGAGGCCGCGATGGCCGAGCACGTCGCGGGCTACGCCGACGAGTGGGCCGGGGTCCTGGCCGACCCGGCGAAGCTGGCCCGGTTCGTGTCCTTCGTCAACGCCCCCGACGCGCCCGACCCGACGGTCGGTTTCCTGCCCGATCGAGACCGGCCTGGCACCGGCCCGGTCCCGCTGCCCGCGCCGTCGATCCGGCCCGGTTCCGCGGAGGTCCCCGCATGACGACCTGGTACCCGATCTGCCCGTGGGAGGCGCTGCCGCTCGCCTGCGGCGTGCCCGCGCTGCTGGCCGCCGGGCCGGTCGCGCTGTTCCGCACCTCCGACGACGAGCTGTACGCGGTGGGCGGCGTCGACCCGTTCTGCGGGGCGGGGGTGATCAGCCGCGGCATCGTCGGCGATCGCGGCGGCGAACCGACCGTGGCCTCGCCGATGCTCAAGCAGGTGTTCTCGCTGCGGACCGGTGCGTGCCTGGACGATCCGGCCGCCCGGCTGCCGACCTTCCCGGTGCGGCGGCGCGGCGGAGTGGTGGAGGTCGGGCTGCCGTGAACGCGTGCTGCCCGTCTTCGTTCCGGCGCCGAGCCGACGCCCCGGCCCGCCCACCGGTTCCCGAGCTCGTCGCGACCGGTGCGGGGAGGTGGTGACGTTGCGCGAACCACCGATGCCGCTGGCCGGGTTCACCGTCGGTGTCACCGCCGCGCGCCGCGTCGACGAGCAGACCGCGCTGCTGGCGCGGTGCGGGGCGCGGGTGCTGCCCGGGGCGGCGCTGCGGATCGTGCCGGTCGCCGACGACGCGCGGCTGCGCGCCGCCACCGAGCGGTGCGTCGAGGCCCCGCCATCGGTGGTGGTGGCCACCACGGGGATCGGGTTCCGCGGCTGGGTGGAGGCCGCCGAGGGCTGGGGGCTCGGCGCGGACCTGCTCAGCGCGCTCGGCTCGGCCCGCCTGCTGGCGCGGGGGCCGAAGGCGCGCGGCGCGGTCCGCGCCGCCGGGTTGCCGGACACCTGGTCGCCCGAGTCCGAGTCGTCCGCGGAACTGCTGGCGCACCTGCTGTCCGCACCGTTGGCCGGGGTGCGGGTCGCGGTGCAGCTGCACGGCAGATCACTGCCGGAGTTCACCGCCGTGCTGCGGTCCGCGGGCGCCGAGGTCGTCGAGGTCCCGGTGTACCGCTGGTGCCCGCCGGCCGACACCGCCGCGCTGGCGGCGCTGGTCGACGCGGTGTGCGCCCGCGAGCTCGACGCCGTCACGTTCACCAGCGCGCCCGCCGCGGCCGGACTGCTGGCTCGCGCCACCGAGCAGGGGTGCCGCCGTGAACTGCTCGCCGCGCTGCGCGGGCCGGTGCTGGCGGCATGCGTCGGCCCGGTGACGCACGCGCCGCTGGCCGAGGTGGACGTGGCCGCGGTGCTGCCGCGGCGCGCCCGGCTCGGCGCGCTGGTGCGGGAGCTGTGCGAGCGGTTGCCCGGGCGTTACCCGTCGCTGCCCGTCGCCGGGCGCACCCTGCAGCTGCGCGGGCACGCGGCCGCCGTCGACGGGGTACCGCGGCCCCTGTCGCCGGGCGGCAAGGCGCTGCTGCGGGTGTTGCTGGCCCGGCCCGGCGAGGTCGTCGCCCGCGAGGAGCTCGCCACCGCCCTGGCGCCGAGGCGGTCGCCGTCCGCCGACGCGCACGCCGTGGAGCAGGCCGTGGCACGGCTGCGGTCCGCGCTCGGCGCCCCGGAACTGGTGCAGACGGTGATCAAGCGCGGCTACCGGCTGCCGCTGGAGGGCGCGTGACTCCCTCGCTGCTGCTGGTCGCGCACGGCACCCGCGACCCGGCCGGGCCGCCGGTCGTGGATCGGATCGCCGACGCCGTCGCCGAGCGCGCCGGGATCGCGGTGCGCACCGCCTACGTCGACGTCATCGGACCGACCGTCGCCGAGGCGCTGGACGGGCTGGACGGGCCGGTGGTGGCGGTGCCCGCGTTCCTCGCCGCCGGTTACCACGTGCGGGTCGACCTGCCCGCGCAACTGGCCGCCGCGGGACGCGAGGACGTGACGACGAGCGCGCCGCTGGGGCCGGACCCGACGCTCGCCGAGGTGATGCTGCGGCGGTTGCGGGCCGCGGGGTGGCGGCCGGGCGCGGCGGTGGTGTTCGCCGCCGCCGGTTCGACGGATCCGCGGGCGCTCGCCGACGTGCGGACCGCCGCGCGGCTGCTCGGCGCGCGCTGCGGGCAGGTGCTGCGGCCGAGTTACGTCACGACCGCGGCGCCGCGCACCGCGGAGGTGTGCGCCGATCCCGGGCCGGAGCGGTTCGTCGCGCCGTACCTGCTGGCGCCGGGGAGGTTCCACCGCGGGCTCGCGGCGCTGCCGGTGCGCGCGGCGGCCCCGATCGGGGCGCACCCGCTGGTGGTGGACCTGGTGCTGCGCCGCTACCGGTCCGCCTGCCGGGAGGTGTTCGACCCCGTCCGGGCCGGGCCGAGCCACCCGCGGTGAAGCCGGGTCCTCCGACCTGACTCCTTCGTGGGGACTTGGCGTTCGTTCGATTCATAGCTCGTTCAGCCCCGCTTACGGTGGACATTTCTTGCGTCGTCAGCGGGGAGGCACACATGACCAGCGCAACCAGTTCCGGAGCGAAATCAGGTTCCGGTCGGCGCACGTCCGGCGGCAGCGTCCGGGGGCGCGGATCCGGCTCCTCCGGGTCCGGCTCGCGCTCCGGCGGTTCCCGCTCCAGCAGCACCCGGCAGAGCACCGGTACGTCCGGGACGAGCACCACGTCGAGCAGCACCGGATCGTCGCGCACGTCGAGCGGCTCCGGCTCCAGCACGGCCCGCGGTTCGCGCACCGGATCCAGCACTTCCCGGAGCTCGCGCAGCAGCAGCGGGACCACGCGCAGCGCCGGAACCTCGCGCAGCACCAGCGGCACGTCGCGCCCCGCCACGACCGGGCGCCGCACCGCAGGCAGCCGCGGCACCACGAGCACCGGCACCACCAGCACCGGGACGAGCGGCACCTCGCGGACCGCCGCCACCTCGTCGAAGGCGCAGGAAGCCACCGTGCACCTGCCGTTCGTCACGGCCCAGTTCTACAAGCCCGACGTACACCTGCCGGGCAAGCACGAACTCGCCTCCGCGACCGAAGCGGTCCGCGCGCAGCTGCCCGAACCCGGCCAGGCCCTGTTCTACGGCGGTCTCGCCGCGGGCGTCGCGCTGAGCCTGCTCGAATGGCCGGTCGCGCTGGCCATCGGCGTCGGCACCGCCGTCATCGGCCGCGAGCGGCACGAGTAGCCGCACCGCGGTGCCGGGCGACCGCGCACCGCACCGCCCCGGCCCCCGGACCCGCGTCCCGGGCCGGGGCGGTGCGCGCCGCACTCGGAACCTCGCGTCCCGCCCACCGCGTCCGCCGACGGGACGCACGCCTGGAGAGGGGATCCATGCCGTTCGGCGCCCTGCTGTCCCGAGTCGCCCACCTCGCCGCGCCGGTGCTCGACGCCGTGCGCAACACCGGTTCCCCACCGCTGAACCGCCGCACCTACTCCCGGCAGGGCCGCACCCACCTGGAAGTGCGCGGCCTGCACCTGCCCGAGTCCGCCGGAGCCGCGCGGGACCTGCGCGCGCGGCTGTCCGAAGTGGACGGCGTGGCGTCGGTCGAGGTGAACGCCGTGCTCGGCCGGGTGCTGGTGCACCACGACGCCGAGCAGGTCGGATGCGCGGTGCTGGCCGAGGTCGTCGACGCCGTCGAGCGCGACCACGACCTGGCCGGCCTCGGCAGCTCCCCCGCTGGCGTCGCGCACCCCGGCAACCCCGACGCGCTGATGCGCGACGTCGGCGCGTTCGGGCTGAGCGTGCTCGGCCTCGGCTACTCGGCCGTCGCCGGACTGCTGCCGTTCCGTCCCGCGTCCCCGCTGATCCCGGCCGCGGTGTCGCTGGCGGACGCGGTGCCGTGGCTGCGCGAAGGAGCCGAACGCACCCTCGGGCGCACCGGTGCCGAAGCGGCGCTCGCGGTGGGCGGGGCCGTCACCCAGGGCCTCTCGCAGAACCCGCTGGCGGTGTTCAGCGACCTGTCCGCCCGCTTCTGCTCCGCCCGCGAGGGCATCGCCCGCCAGCAGGCGTGGCGCCGGTGGGAGGAGACCACCCCGCCGGGCGCGCACGAATCCACCGCGATCAGCACCGAGCCGCGGCCGGTCGAGCTGCCGGACGGGCCGGTCGAGCAGATCTCGAACCTCGCGGGCGCGTTCGCCCTCGGCGGCTACGGCACGGTGCTCGCCGCCACCCGCGATCAGCGGCGCGCGCTCGCCACCATGCTCGCCGCGATCCCGAAACCGGCGAAGACCGGCCGCGAGGGGTTCGCCGCGCAGCTGACCACCGCGCTGTCCGCCCGCGGCACCCTCGTCCTCGAACCGAAGGCGCTGCGCAAGCTGGACCGAGTGGACACCGTCGTGCTGGACGCCCCGGCGCTGCTGACCGGCAGGCGCGTCGTGGACGAGGTGCTGCCGCTGGACAGCGACGCCGACGCCACCCGGTTGTTCGCGCACGCCGCCGAGCTCGTCGACCCGCAGCGCCCGAAGGCCCGCCGCAGCCGCGGGAAGTGGTCCTGCGCGCCGCTCGACGGCCGCGCCGCGCAACTGCCCGGGCGAGTGCAGGCCGAGCTGCGCGCGCACCGCGACCGGGGTGCGGTACTGCTGGAGCTGCGCCGGAACGACGAGGCCGTCGCCGTGGTGGTCGTCATCGACGAGCTCGACCCGCTGGCCGAAGCGCTCGCCGAGGCCGCCCGGGCCGCGGGGACCGCGGTGCTCGCCGGGATCGGCAGCAAGCTGAACCGCCGGATCACCGTCGACGACGTGGTGCACGGCGGCACCCGGCTCGCCGCCTCCGTGCGGCGGCTGCAGCAGGACGGCCGGGTGGTGGCGGTGCTGTCCACCCGCGCGCACGCCGCGTTGGCCGCCGCCGACGTCGGCATCGGGATCGCCGAGGACGACCAGCCGATGCCGTGGGGCGCCGACCTGCTGTCCCCGAACCGGTCCGAGGCGCACAGCACGCTGTGCGCCGTCGCCGAAGCCCGCACCGCCAGCAAGCACGCCGCGGCGCTGTGCGCGGGCGGGGCGTGCCTCGGCGTGCTGTTCGGCGCGCTCGGACCGTCGGCGGGCGCGCCGGCGCGCGCCGGGCTGCCGGTGCACGCCGCGAACCTCTTCGCGCTCGGCACCGGGACCCTGGCCGGGTTCCAGGCGGGCGAGCGACCACCGCCCGCGCCGCACCAGCGGACCCCGTGGCACGCGCTGCCCGGCAGGGCCGTGCTGGGACTGCTGGACAGCTCGGTCGACGGCCTCAGCGCCGCCGTCGCGCGCCGCTGGCGCCGCGCCCAGCCGCAACGCGCCGACCGCGGGATCGGGGTCGTCGGCGCCACGCTGGAAGGGCTGGTCAACCCGATGACCCCGGTGCTGGTCGCCGGCGCGGTCGTGTCCGCCGGGCTGGGATCCGCGGTGGACGCGGTGCTGATCACCGGGGTGCTCGGGATCAGCGCGCTCATCGACGGGGTGCAGCGCATCGCCACCGACCGCGAGCTCGCCAGGCTGCTCGACGCCGGGCAGCTGCCCGCGCACGTGCGCCGCGACGGCACCACCTCCACGGTGCCCGCCGACCAGCTGGTGCCGGGAGACGTGGTGGAACTGCGCTCCGGCGACGGGGTGCCCGCCGACTGCCGGGTGCTGGCGGCCGAGTACCTGGAGGTCGACGAGTCCAGCCTCACCGGCGAGTCGGCCCTGGTGGTCAAGACGCCGGAGGCGACCTCGGCGGCGGCGCTCGGCGACCGCACCGGGATGCTCTACCAGGGCACCACCGTGGCCACCGGCACCGCGACCGCCGTCGTCGTCGCCACCGGCGCCGCCACCGAGGTCGGGCGCACCACCGGCGAGGACGGGCACCCCACCGGTGCCGCGGGCGGGGTGGAGGCCCGGCTCGCCGAACTGACCCGGCAGATCCTGCCGCTGTCCGTCGGCGCGGGCGGCGCGCTGCTGGCCGTGGACCTGCTGCGCGGCACCCCGCTGCGGACCACCGTCGGCCGCGCGGTCGGCCTCGCGGTCGCCGCGGTCCCGGAAGGGCTGCCGTTCGTGGCGACCCTCGCCGAGCTGGCCGCGGCGCGGCGCCTGGCCCGCCGCGGCGTGCTGGTGCGCAGCCCGGCCACCATCGAGGCGCTGGGCCGGGTGGACGCGCTGTGCTTCGACAAGACCGGCACCCTCACCCAGGGGCGCATCACCCTCGGGCAGGTCTCCGACGGCACGCGCAGCAGCACCCCGGACCGGCTCGACGCCGCCGGGCGCGCCGTGGTCGAGGCCGCGGTGCGGGCGAACCCGCAGGCCGAGGGCGACCAGCCGCTGCCGCACCTCACCGACCGGGCCGTGCTGGAGGGCGCGCTGGCCGCCGGCATCGACCCGAACGACCGCGAGGTGCTGGCGGACCTGCCGTTCGAACCGTCCCGCAGCTTCCACGCCACCCGCACCCGCGGACCCGACGGGGTCGAACTGCACGTCAAAGGCGCGCCCGAGGTCGTGCTGGAGCGCTGCACGCGGTGGCGGGGCGCCGAGTTCGACGCGCCGGCCCGCGCCGAGGTGGAGCGCGAGATCGAGCGGCTCGCGCTGCTCGGCTACCGGCTGCTGGCCGTCGCCGAGAAGGCCGCGCCGGACGACACCGGGTCCGAACTGGACGACGCCGAGGTGTACGGGCTGAACTTCGTCGGGCTGCTCGGCCTGGCCGACCCGGTGCACCCCACCGCCGCCGAAGCGGTCAGCCGGCTGCGGCGGGCCGGAGTCGACGTCATCATGATCACCGGCGATCATCCGAGCACCGCCGAGGCCATCGCCGCGGAGCTCGGCATGCTCGGCGGCAAGCGGGTGCTGCACGGCGCGGAGCTCGACGAGCTCGACGACGAGGAGCTGGCCGCCGAACTCCCCGCCGTCTCGGTGTTCGCCCGGGTCAGCCCGGCGCAGAAAGCCCGCATCGTGCGGTTGCTGCGCGCCGACGGCCGCACCGTGGCGATGACCGGCGACGGCGCCAACGACGTGCCCGCGATCAAGCTCGCGCACGTCGGCATCGCGCTGGGTTCGCGCGCGACCCCGGCCGCGCGGGAGTCGGCGGACCTCGTGGTGGCCGACGACCGGATCGAGACCATCACCGACGGCATCGTGGAGGGCCGCGGAATGTGGGCTTCGGTGCACGACGCGCTGTCGATGCTGCTCGGCGGCAACCTCGGGGAGATCGGCTACGCGGTCGGGTCCGGGTTCTTCGGCGGGGACGCCGGGCTCAACGCCCGCCAGCTGCTGGTGGTGAACATGCTGACCGACGTGCTGCCCGCGATCGCGAGCGCGGTGCGGCCGCCGCCGCACGCCACCCCGGAGCGGTTGCTCGCCGAAGGGCCGGACGCCTCGCTCGGCAAGGCGCTCACGGAGGCCGTGTACCTGCGCGCGGCGGCCACGGCGGGCGCGGCCGGACTCGCCTGGGCGCTGGCCCGCCCGGTGTCCACCGCGGCGCAGGCCCGCACCACCGGCCTGGTGGCGCTGGTGGCCGCGCAGCTCGCCCAGACCCTCGCCGTGCGCGGGCGCACGCGGCTGGTGCTCGCCTCGGGCGCGGTGTCGCTGGTGGTGCTGTTCGGGGTGGTGCAGGTGCCGGGATTGAGCCGGTTCTTCGGTAGCAGTCCGCTACTACCACACCAGTGGTGCATCGCGGTGGGCTCGGCGATCGGAACCACCACGGCCGTGGTGCTGTGGCAGCGCCCACCTGCGGATTCCTCCCCCGCCGAACCGCGCGCGCTGCCCGCGGCGGAGGAGGAACCGGCCGAACCCGCCCCGGACGAGATCACCGAGGGTGCGGACGGTCCGGTCGTGGACGGCGAGGTGCTCCCGCCTCCGCGCGCCGCCCGCAACGGCGCCGACCGCGGCATCCCCACCGGGTCCGCGCCGCTCGCCACGACACCCGGGTGAGCGGCGCGCAGCACCTCGGGCGACCGGTCGCACGCGGCCCGGGAGATCCCCTCACCTGGTGGAACGGCGGATTTTCCCCGCCGCTTCACCTGCCCGTCACCCGGAACCAACCCGGCCCTCACCCCGCACCGGGACCGTCGGGGCGTACGAGCAGGAATCCGACGGCAGAAAGCACGCCCACCATGAACTTCCTGGCGACCCTGCTGACCAGCGTGGCCGTGGCCCTCCTGGAGGGGCTCATCGTCCACGCCGCCAAGACCGCCTACCAGCGCATGTCCCGCACCCGCGCGGCCTGACCGATCAGCGCTCCGGCGTTGCTCGGACCTCGACGGGCCGGGCGGTGGGTTCGACCGCGGGGGCGGACCGCTGGGCGATGAAGGCACCGGCGAGCACCAGCGCTCCCCCGGCGAGCTGCCACGGGCCGACGTGCTCGCCGAGCAGCAGCCAGGCCAGCACGGTGGCCACCACCGGCTCCAGGAACGCCACCGCGCCCGCGACCGGCGGCGACAGCCGCCGCACCGCCAGGATGCCGGTGAGGTAGGCGAGCACGGTGCTCACCAGCACGACCCATCCGACGACGAGCAGCGCCGGGAACGGCGTGCCGGACAGCTGCACCGGCCGCGCCAGCAGCGCCCAGTCCAGCTCCCACGGCCGCGCGACCAGCGTGACGACGGCGGCACCGACGAGCAGGCCGTAGGAGACCAGCGCCCGCGGATCCACCTCGGCGGAGCTGTCCGAGAGCAGGAAGTACCCGGCCTGGCACCCGCCCGCGGCCAGCGCGAGCAGCAGCCCGGCCGGGTCGAAGCGCAGCCCGGCGGCGACCTCCACGACGCACGCCAGCCCGACCAGCGCGAGCGCGGTGCCGATCGCGGCCTGCCTGGTCACCGGGGCGCGGCGCACGAACCGGATCCAGCCGAGGACCAGCACCGGCCCCAGGAACTCGATGAGCAGCGCCACCGCCACCGGGATCGAGGCGATGGCCGCGAAGTAGCAGGTCTGCACCCCGGCGATGGCGAACAGCCCGTAGCCCAGCAGCAGCCACGGCGCCCGCCGCAGCGCTCCGGCGTGGCGCACCGCGAACGGCAGCATCAGCAGCGCCCCGCCCGCCAGCCGCATCCACGCCACCTGCAGCGGGGTGAAACCGACGGTGATCAGCGGTTTCGCGAACGGGCCCGAGCCGCCGAAGCAGAGCGCGGAGAGGACCGCGGCGGTCACGCCGGCGGACTTGGGAGCGGCGAGCAGGGTGCGCACGCAGGTCATCGAAGCACAGGCGCCGGGCCCGCCGCTCCGAGTCCCGGCACCACCCGGAGCACCGCACCTCCGCGGTTCCCCCCGACCGGTCGACCCGCTCGGATCGAGGGCGGACCGTCCGGTCTAGTCGCCGGTCCGGCCGGGTTCGGGCGCCGTGTCGCGCGCGGCGAGCACCCGGCCGATGAACAGGTCGTAGACGACCGCGCCGAGCACCCCGCCCACCAGCGGCCCGACGATCGGGATCCAGAAGTACCAGCTGAAGTACTGGTAGCTGCCGGGCAGCGCGATCTCGTCCCACCCGGCCAGGTAGGTCCACAGCCGCGGCCCGAAGTCGCGCGCCGGGTTGATCGCGTACCCCGCGTTGGTGCCGAAGCTCAGCCCGATGGCGGTCACCACCATCCCGATCAGGAACGGGCCGAGGTTCGAGGCGGGCGCGGTGTTGCGCAGGTCGATGAGCGCGCAGATCAGCGCGACGAGGATCGCGGTGCCCACGACCTGGTCCAGCAGCGGGCCGAACCAGGAGTCGCCGAAGTACTTCGCCGGGAACGTCGCGAAGATCGAGAACGTGTCCAGCGCTTCCGGGCGGGTGACCCCGGCCTTCGCGTTGTAGGCGTCGATGGCCCACCGGTAGCAGGCGTGCACGACGCCTGCGGCGAGGAAGGCCCCGACCACCTGGGCGGCCACGTAGGGCACGACCTTGCGCCACGGGAAGCTCCGCCGGACGGCGAAGGCCAGGGTGACGGCGGGGTTGATGTGCGCGCCGCTGACGCCGCCCGCGATGTAGACGCCGAACACGACGGCGAAGCCCCAGCCGAAGGCGATGATGAGCCAGTTGCCCGCGCCGAACGCGTCCTCCTGGCGGCCGGAACCGGGGAGCCCGGCGAGCGCGACGGCCACCGAGCCGCAGCCCAGCAGGATGAGCACGAAGGTGCCGAGGAATTCCGCCGCCAGCTCGCCGCCGAGCCCGCTGCGGGACCGCTCCCGTGTGGCCATGGTTCCCTCCTGCGCTGGAGCGCCGGACGGCACCGTTCCGCCCGGGCGGTCTGCCGCGTCGAGCGTAAGTCCGCGGCCCGGTGGGCGCGCGGCGCCGAGGCGGGCGGGACGCGTCCGGGGCGAAACGTGATCTCCCGCACCGTTCCGCGGCGTTCCGGACGGGATTCCGCCGGAAAAAACGGGGTTGTGCACGAACCGGAACATCGGACGGCCGATTCGGGCGGACCCGGCCTTGAGCCGGATTACAGGACAAGCGTACTGTTATGACCATCAGACCGCCGGGGCTGCGCGCATGCTCGGCCGACGTGCGCGAGACTCGCGGTCGTTCCCTGAACTGACTTGCGCCCGTCGCGAGATGGAGTTGAACGTGACTGCACCTGCGAGCAAGGACAGCTTCGGTGCCCGCGGCACGCTGAAGGTCGGTGACGCCTCCTACGAGGTGTTCCGGCTGAACGCGGTCGACGGCGCGGCGCGGCTGCCCTACAGCCTCAAGATCCTGCTGGAGAACCTGCTGCGCACCGAGGACGGTGCGAACATCACCGCCGACCACGTGCGCGCCCTGGCGAGCTGGGATGCCAAGGCCGAGCCGTCGACGGAGATCCAGTTCACCCCCGCGCGGGTCATCATGCAGGACTTCACCGGAGTCCCCTGCGTGGTCGACCTGGCCACCATGCGCGAGGCCGTCGCCGACCTCGGCGGCGACACCTCCAAGGTGAACCCGCTGGCCCCCGCCGAACTGGTCATCGACCACTCGGTGATCATCGACGTGTTCGGCAAGCCGGACGCCTTCGAACGCAACGTCGAGTTCGAGTACGGCCGCAACAAGGAGCGCTACCAGTTCCTGCGCTGGGGCCAGGGCGCCTTCGACGAGTTCAAGGTCGTCCCCCCGGGCACCGGCATCGTGCACCAGGTCAACATCGAGCACCTGGCCCGCACCGTGATGGCCCGCAACGGCCAGGCCTACCCGGACTCGTGCGTCGGCACCGACTCGCACACCACCATGGTCAACGGCCTGGGCGTGCTGGGCTGGGGCGTCGGCGGCATCGAGGCCGAGGCCGCGATGCTGGGCCAGCCGGTGTCGATGCTCATCCCGCGCGTCGTCGGCTTCAAGCTGACCGGGGAGATCCCCGCCGGTGCCACCGCCACCGACGTGGTCCTCACGATCACCGAGATGCTGCGCAAGCACGGCGTCGTCGGCAAGTTCGTCGAGTTCTACGGTTCGGGCGTCGCCTCGGTGCCGCTGGCCAACCGCGCCACCATCGGCAACATGAGCCCCGAGTTCGGCTCGACCGCCGCGATCTTCCCGATCGACGACGAGACGATCCGCTACCTCAAGCTCACCGGCCGCCCGGCCGACCAGGTCGCGCTGGTGGAGGCCTACGCCAAGGAGCAGGGCCTCTGGCACGACGCCGACCACGAGCCGGAGTACTCCGAGTACCTGGAGCTGGACCTCTCCACCGTGGTGCCGTCCATCGCCGGGCCGAAGCGCCCGCAGGACCGCATCGAGGTCTCCGACGCCAAGCCGTCGTTCCGCAAGTCGCTCACCGACTACGTGCAGGTGCAGAACACCGACGACGCGGCGCTCGACGAGGCCGGCGAGGAGTCCTTCCCCGCCAGCGACCCGGTGTCGGTGACCCACCACGGCGAGGGCGACAAGCCGCGGCTGGTCTCGGCCGCCGACGGCGCCTCCGGCCGCCCGACGAACCCGATCAAGGTGTCCTCGGACGAGTACGGCGAGTTCGAGCTCGACCACGGTGCCGTGGTGATCGCCTCGATCACCTCCTGCACCAACACCTCGAACCCGTCGGTGATGCTGGGTGCCGCGCTGCTGGCCCGCAACGCCGTGGACAAGGGCCTCACCCGCAAGCCCTGGGTGAAGACCTCGATGGCGCCGGGTTCGCAGGTCGTCACCGACTACTACGAGAAGGCCGGTCTCTGGCCGTACCTGGAGAAGCTGGGCTTCCACCTGGTCGGCTACGGCTGCACCACCTGCATCGGCAACTCCGGCCCGCTGCCGGAGGAGATCTCCGCCGCGGTGCAGCAGAACGACCTGTCGGTCACCTCGGTGCTGTCGGGCAACCGGAACTTCGAGGGCCGGATCAACCCCGACGTCAAGATGAACTACCTGGCCTCGCCGCCGCTGGTCATCGCCTACGCGCTCGCGGGCACCATGGACTTCGACTTCGAGACCGACCCGCTCGGTCACGACACCGAGGGCGAGCCGGTGTTCCTGCGCGACCTGTGGCCCTCGCCGCAGGAGGTCCAGGAGACCATCGACTACGCGATCACCCAGGAGATGTTCACCAAGGACTACTCCGACGTGTTCAAGGGCGACGAGCGCTGGCGTTCGCTGCCCACGCCGGAGGGCGAGACCTTCGAGTGGGACTCCGAGTCCACCTACGTGCGCAAGCCCCCGTACTTCGAGGGCATGGGCATGGAGCCGAGCCCGGTCACCGACATCTCCGGTGCCCGCGTGCTGGCGCTGCTGGGCGACTCGGTCACCACCGACCACATCTCCCCGGCCGGTGCGATCAAGCCGGACTCCCCCGCGGGCAAGTACCTCAGCGACCACGGCATCGACCGCAAGGACTTCAACTCCTACGGGTCGCGCCGCGGCAACCACGAGGTCATGATCCGCGGTACCTTCGCGAACATCCGGCTGCGGAACCTGCTGCTGGACGACGTGCAGGGCGGCTACACGCGGGACTTCACCCAGGACGGCGCTCCGCAGGCGTTCATCTACGACGCCGCGCAGAACTACGCCGCGCAGGGCACCCCGCTGGTCGTGCTGGGTGGCAAGGAGTACGGCTCCGGTTCCTCCCGCGACTGGGCCGCGAAGGGCACCAGCCTGCTGGGCGTGCGGGCGGTCATCGCCGAGTCCTTCGAGCGCATCCACCGCTCGAACCTGATCGGCATGGGCGTCATCCCGCTGCAGTTCCCCGAGGGCTCCTCGGCGAAGTCGCTGGGCCTGGACGGCACCGAGACCTTCGACCTGTCGGGCATCACCGCGCTCAACGACGGCGAGACCCCGCAGACGGTCAAGGTCGTGGCCACCAAGGGCGACGGTTCCACCGTCGAGTTCGACGCCAAGGTGCGCATCGACACCCCCGGTGAGGCGGACTACTACCGCAACGGCGGCATCCTGCAGTACGTGCTGCGCAAGATGATCCGCTCCTGATCACCTGCCGATCCGGCAGGTAGCTGATCGGCGGGGGCGGCACGTCACAAGCGGCCGGGGGCCGTCGCGCGTTCCGGGTCAGTTGATGCAGTTGATGCCGTCGGCGGTGAGCGGTTCCGGGGCGATGGGCTGCTCCTGGCGGGGCGCCGAAGTGCCCGTGCGGCTCGTCGTCGGCTCCGAGGTCCGCGTGGTCTCCGAGGTCGTGGAGCGGGTGCTCGACGAGCGGGTGCTGCTGGAGGGGCTCGTGGTCTCCTCGCTCGACCGGGACGTGCGGGTCGTCGAGGTTCGCGGCGAGCTCGTGGACGCGCCGGTCTCGTCGGCCTCCCGGGTGCTGCGGGTGGACGTCGACCGGCCGGTCTCCGCGGTGTGCTCCCCGGTGGAGCGCGCGCCCGTGGGATCGGCCTGGCGCGGCACCGGCCTGCCGTGCGCGGCGCCCTGCACGGCGCGACCGACCTCGACCGGATCGACCCGCACCGCCTGGCCGTCGCGGGTGTCGAAGTTCGCGTCCCGGATCGGGATGGTGGAGAACTCGACGGCCCCCGCGGTGAGCCCCTGCATCCGCTGGGCGAAGGTCAGCACGTCCCACTCCCGGTCCAGCACGATCGACTGCCGCGCCGAGTCGATCAGCTCGCTCAGCCGCGCGGGCTGCGCGAGCACCCCGCCGGAGGTCGCGGTCCGCACCAGCCCGGCCAGGAACGCCTGCTGGCGCACCATCCGGTCCAGGTCCCCGCGGGGCAGGCCGTGGCGCTGGCGCACGAACGCCAGCGCCTCCGCACCGGCGATCCGCTGGTGCCCCGCGGCGAACTCCGCCCCCGAGTAGGAATCGCGCACCGGCCGCTTCAAGCACACCGGCACCCCGCCGACGGCCTCGGTGAGCCGCGCGAAGCCCAGCAGGTTCACCTCCGCGTAGTGGTCGACCTGCACCCCGGTCAGCCGCTGCACCGAGTCGGTGACCAGCGATCGGCCCGCGTCGGCGGAACGCCGTTCCCGCTCCGCCGGGTCGAGCCCGACCAGGCGCGCCGCGGCCGCCGCCTTCCCCCGCCCGTACGCCGAATTGATCTTGTGCTCGCCGTGCCCCGGGATGGTCGTGTACGTGTCGCGCGGGATGGAGAACGCGGTGGCCCGCGACCCGTCCTCCGGCACGTGCACCAGGATCAGCGTGTCGGTCAGGCTCGCCGGGTTCCGCCCGGCCCCCAGCCGGCGCAGCACGTCGTCCGGCAGCGGCCGCCCCTGCGCGTCGGTGCGGCTGTCCAAGCCCACCAGCAGGATGTCGGTGGCCCCGTCGGCCGTCGCGCCCTCGGTGGCGGCGCTGGTGCTCAGCGCCCACCGCAGGTCGCCGTAGTTCGCCCAGCCGTAGCCGGTCACCGCGCGCACCGCCGCCGACAGCAGGGCCGCACCGACCCGGGCCACCGTCGAAGCCCGCGACCGGTGCGGCAGCCGCGGCGCGTCGAACGCGCGTGATTCTCGACCCAACGAGCCACCCCCTGGATTGCGCGGACCGCTGGTCAGGCTAGCCGCGGCTGCCCCGTTCAGCCGTGCGCCGACGGCCCACTGCCGCATCGGCGGACGTGCTCCGTTCCGCCGAACACCCGCGCGCAGCACCGGGAACGTCCGGCCGCGGTCACCGTCCGCTGCGCCGAACCCGCCCGCGGATCGGAGGTTCCGCCCTCCGCCCGCTGTCGTTACCCTGCTCGGGTAGCGGCGCCGCCTACCCCGCGTCACCCGCGTCGGCGGCCGCGTCCCACCCCCGGAGGTGAACCGGCTTGCCCGACGCATCGGAGAACGCCCCGTCCGGTGGCCAACGAACACCCGCCCGCACCACCCGGGTCGTGGCCGTCCGCTACGCGCCGGGCGCCGTCGCCGAATCCCGCCGACAGGCGCACCTGGCCGAAGCCGACGGGCCGGTGGCGGACGTCGTGCGCTGGACGACCGCGTGCGGCGAGCTGATCCCCGCCGACGTCGCCGAGGTCTCGCCGGGACCGGCGGGCATGCCGTGCCTGCGCTGCCTCGTCGGTCTCCCCGCACCCGGCCGCGCCTGACACGGGCCGCCTGCGGGCGGTGCTCGGCGGACCTGGTCGCACTTGACGCACACCATCCGGCCCCCTTGCTCGGGGATCAGCACGTGATCACCGCCCGCCGGGCACTCGTCCCCGTGCGGCTCCCGCGACGGCCGGTCGGGTTGCGCCACGCGGGGCGGCCTCCCCCGAAGCCGGGTCGGCTCGCACGGGTCATCGGCCCTCCTCGCGGTCCGACTGCGCGCACGGCCGCAACTCTGCTCCGGTCCCGGGGCGCGCCCAAGATCCATCCCGGCAGTTCCGCCCGCCGCAGCCGGGGGACGAAACACCGGGCGGGGGTGATCTCCGGGTCCGCTACCCTTGCCGCCGATGAGCGACAGCGACTACTTCTCCATCGTCGAATCCACCCACGACGTGCAGAACCCGATCAGCCCCGCGAAGCTCCGCGAGGTCGCCGAACACCTCGAGATCGGCGCCGGTGACCGGGTGCTCGACGTCGGGGCCGGGCGCGGTTGGTGGGCCGCCGAACTCGCCGCGATGGGCGCCGAAGTGGTGGGGCTGGAGAACAACGAGGAGTTCGTGCGGGCCGCGCGGGACCGCGCCGCGGCCTCCGGGCTGACCGACCGGGTGCGGCACGTGCACGGGCCCGCGCTGGAGTTCGAGCCGGAGCCCGGCGGGTACGCGGTCGCGACCTGCCTGGGCGCGAGCTTCGCGCTCGGCGGGTTCCGCGCGTCGATGGAGTGGATGGTCGCGGCGCTGGTGGAGCACGGCCGGTTCGCGATCGGCGACGTGCACTCCGTCGACGGTTCCTCCACCGAGGAGCTGCCGTCGCTGATCGAGCTGGTGCACGTCGCCGAGGAGTTCGACGTGGAGGTCACCGGCCTGGTGTCGGCTTCGCTCGACGACTGGGACCGCTACGAGTCCGGGCAGTGGAAGAACGCCCACACCTGGGCCAGGCGCAACCCCGAGCACCCCGACCGGGAGCGGATGCTGGGCGACTCGCGCCGGTTCCGCAACGACTACCTGACCCGGGAACGCGGGTCGCTCGGCTGGTCGGTCCTCATCGGCGAACGCCGCTGAGGACCCGCTCGCCTCAGCGCGGGGTGAGGCGGAAGACGCGCAGTTCGCGGCCGCCGGCGCGGCGGGCGTAGTCCGCGTAGGCGGGCCAGAACGGCAGGACCACCTCGTGCCACAGCCGTTCCCGCTCCTCGCCGGTGAGCAGCACCGCGCGCACCGGAACCCGGCGGGAGATCACGTCCACCTCGGCCTCCGGGTGCGCGAGCAGGTTCGCCGACCAGGCCGGGTGCGACGCCTGGCCCCAGTTCGAGCCGACCACCAGGAAGTCGTCGCCGTGCGGCACGTACAGCAGCGGCACCTCCCGCGGCAGGCCGCTGCGCCGCCCGGTGGTGGTGAGCAGCATCGAGGACAACCCGGCCAGCCGCGCCAGGCCGAGCCGGCCACCGGTACGCCGCTGCACGGCGAGGTCGACGGGCACCAGCTTCCGGCCCGCCGAGGCGAACCACTGCTTGCGACCCAGCCACTGCGCAACCTTGATCATGCCGCTCACCCGGCCAACCCTGTCACACCGCACCGCGGCCGCGACCCGCGGTCGTGATCGCGGCCACGGTGCGGGCGGGGTTCAGACCGCGGTGGCCAGGGACAGCGCGAAGTCGCCCGCGTCGTCGAGCCACCAGCGGGTGAGCTCGAACCCGGCGTCGGCGAGTTCGCCCTCGACGCGGGTGCGCCGGAACTTCGCCGACACCTCGGTGCGGATCTCCTCGCCTGCGGCGAGCTCCACGGTCAGGCCTAGCTCCTCGATCGGCACCCGCATCGCCCGGCTCGCCCGCAACCGCATCTCGATCCACTCCTGCTCGGCGTCCCACCGGGCCACGTGCGCGAACGCGTCCGGGTCGAACCCGGCGCGCAGCTCCCGGTTGAGCACCCGCAGCACGTTGCGGTCGAACTCGGCCGTCACGCCCTGGGCGTCGTCGTAGGCCCGCACCAGCCGGTCCGGGTCCTTCACCAGGTCGGTGCCCAGCAGCAACCACTCCCCCGGCCGCAGCGCGGCGCGCACCGCGGCGAGGAACCGGGCGCGCTCGGCGGGCGGGAAGTTGCCGATGGTGCCGCCGAGGAACGCCACCAGCCGCCCGCTGCCCGCGGGCACCGCGGCGAGCTCGGTGGTGAAGTCGCCGACGATGCCCCGCACCGGCAGCTCCGGGTAGTCCACGGCGATCGCGGTGATCGCCTGGCGCAGCGCGGACTCCGAGACGTCCAGCGGCACGAACCGCCGCAGCGTCGCGGTCTTGCGCAGCGCGTCCAGCAGCAGCCGGGTCTTCTCCGAGGAGCCGGAGCCGAGCTCGACGAGGGTGCCCGCCCCGGTGAGCTCGGCGACGTCCACGGCGTGCCTGCTGAGGATGCCGTGCTCGGCGCGGGTCTGGTAGTACTCCGGCAGCGCGGTGATCCGCTCGAACAGCTCGCTGCCCGCCGCGTCGTAGAGCCACTTCGGCGGCAGCCACTTCGGCCGGTCGGTCAGACCGGCGCGGACGTCGGCGCGCAGTTCGCGGGCCGCGTCCTGCTCGGTGAAGTGCACGACCAGTTCGGGTTCGGTCACGGCGTTTCCCCCTCGTCGAGTAGTGGTGCGACGTGCACGGATCCGGGCCGGGCGACGACCAGGTGCCGGTCCGGGACCGGCTCCCACCGCGCGTCGTCGCCGAACGGTTCGGAGGACAGCAGCACCGAGTCGGCGTTGCGGCGCACCGACAGCGCGTGGCCCCAGGTGCTGGCGACCAGCGCGGAACCGTCGGTGATCAGCAGGTTCAGCCGCGATTCGGGCCGGGTGCGCACCACCTGCCCGACCACGGCGCGCACCGCCCGCGCCGGGTCCTCGCCGCGGTGCAGCCGGTGCCGCAGCAGCGCCCACAGCACCGCGGAGTCCGTCGGCGCCTCCAAGGTCATCAGGTCCACGACGTCCAGGTCGGCCGCGGCCTTCGCCAGCGACTCGGGCCAGCCCGCGACGACGCCGTTGTGGCTGAACAGCCACCGCCCGTCGGTGAACGGGGCGCACGCCGCCTCGCTCACCGGCATGCCGACCGTGGCCGAGCGCACCGCCGCCAGCACCGCGCCGGAGCGCTGCCTGCGGGCGAGCTCGGCGAACGAGCGGTCCGTCCACATCGGAACGGCGCGCCGGTGCCGGGCGGGTTCGCCGCCGTCCTCGTACCAGCCGGCGCCGAACCCGTCGACGTTGACGGTGCCGCCGCCGCGCATGTCCCGCGGCGCCCACGTCTGCTGCAGCAGCGAGTGCGGCGGGTCCAGCAGCAGTTCCGCCAGCGGCAGCGGTGGCCCGAGGTATCCCAGGTGCCTGCACATCCCGCGCTCAGCCGAGCTCGCCCGGGCGCGGGGTGCGCGCGCAGCGGAAACCGCTGAAGATCTGCCGCCGGATCGGCAGGTCCCAGTTGCGGAAGGTGCCGCGGCAGGCCGCCGCGTCGGTGCCGAACGAGCCGCCGCGCAGCACCTTGTGCCCCGGCCCGAAGAACACCTCCGAGTACTCCCGGTACGGGAAGGCGCCGAAACCCGGGTACGGCAGGAAGTCCGAGGAGGTCCACTCCCACACGTCCCCGATGAGCTGGCGCGCGCCGCACGGCGCGGCACCGAGCGGGTAGGCGCCCGCCGCCGCGGGCCGCAGGTGCCGCTGCCCGAGGTTCGCGTGCTCGGGCCCCGGGTCCCCGTCGCCCCACGGGTAGCGCAGCGAGCGGCCGGTGCGCGAGTCGTGGCGGGCGGCCTTCTCCCACTCCTGCTCGGTGGGCAGCCGCTTGCCGGCCCACCGCGCGTAGGCCTCGGCCTCGTGGAAGCTGACGTGCAGCACCGGTTCGTCCGGCGGCAGCGGTTCCACGTGCCCGAAGCGGCGGCGCAGCCAGCCGTCGCCGTCGCGGCGCCAGAACCGGGGCGCGGTGAGCTCCGCGTGCTGCCGGTACGCCCAGCCCTCCTCGCTCCACCAGCGGGGCTGGTCGTAGCCGCCGCCCTCGACGAAGCGGCGGTAGGCGGCGTTGGTGACCGGGGTGGTGTCGATGAGGAAATCCGGCACGTGCACCGGGTGGGCGGGGCGCTCGTTGTCCAGCGCCCACGGTTCGGTGGAGGTGCCCATCGTGAACGGCCCGCCCGGCACCAGGACCTCCGCCGGGAGCGCCTCCGCCCTGGCCGCGGGCGGGTCGTCGGCGGTGAGCACCGGCGGGCCCTTCCGCAGCTGGTGGGTGGCCAGCATCGTCTCGTCGTGCTGCTGCTCGTGCTGCACGATCATGCCGAAGGCGAACGCCTGCTCCACCAGCCGCCTGCCCTCCAGCGGGGTGCGGTCGAGCAGGTCGAGCACCTTGGTGCGCACCTCCCCCACGTAGGAGCGGGCCTCGGCCGGGCCCAGCAGCGGCAGCTGCGGCCGGTCGCGGCGCGGGTGCTGGAACGCGTCGTAGAGGTCGTCGATGTCGGGGCGGATCGCCTCGGCCCCGCCGACGTCGCGCACCAGCCACAGCTCCTCCTGGCTGCCGATGTGCGCGAGGTCCCAGACCAGCGGCGACATCAGCGGCGAGTGCTGCCGGGTCAGGTCGTCGTCGTCGACGCTGCCGGTGAGCACCTCGCTGCGCTCGCGGGTGCGGACGAGTTCTTCGGCCACGCGCGAGCGCAGCCCTTCGACGCCGAGTTCGGCGAGGTCACCGCGGCCGGGCCGCGGGGCGTCCTGGGATTCGGTACCTGCCTGGGACCTGGTGGTCACCGGGTCACCTCCATGATCGCGGGAACGGGCGCGCCGGGCCGCCGCCGCGGCGCGCGGGACGACTGCGCGCCGATCAGCGGGCTTCGGTGAGCCGCCGGGGCACCACGTCGGCGAGCGGCTCCACCAGTTCCGGGGTCTCGTCCAGCCGGTCGAGCTCGCCGCAGGCCAGCTCCAGCACGGCCGCCGCGGTGCGGGCCAGCGCCGGGTCGGCGAGGCCGTGCCGAGCGGCGTCGACCCAGCGGCCGCCGGCGGGGACGGCGAGTTCCAGCACCCGGTCCACGGTGGACTCGTCGGCGAACAGGGCGACGAGCGCGGCGGTGGGCAGCATCCAGTCGTCGCCGTGCTGCGCGTCCAGGTAGCGGACCTCGAAGTACCCGCGCGGGCGCACCGGGGGGAACAGGGTGCTCAGGTGGTAGTCGAGGTCGTCGAAGGTCGGTGGCCACGGCAGCGCGCCGCAGATCCACTCGGCGAAGGTCACCCCGCCGGGCGCCCGCCAGTCGGTGCCGTCCCGGCGCAGGCACAGCAGCGCGGTGTCCAGCACCCGGCGCGCCCAGTCCGCGGCAGGGTCGGCCGTCGCCGGTCCGGGCCGCATCCGCGGGATGTCGGTACGCAGCAGCGAGCGGGTGCGCACCGACGCCCAGCCGGTGGGGTCGCCGAACAGCTGCGGGGAGTTCGCGAACGCGGCGATGAACACCGGCCCGAGCGCGTGCAGCGCCGCCCAGCGCGCCGCGATCCGGTGCGGTTCACCGGCGTCCAGGCACACCTGCACCCCGGCGGTGCTGCACATCATGAGGCGGCCGCCGATGCCGATGCGGTCGAACGCGCACTCCATCGCCGCGTAGCGCGGGACGTCGAGCAGCCGGTGCGGGACGCGCCACGGGTCGGTGCCGCGCTCGCCGAGCAGCAGTCCGCCGTCGGCGAGCCGGCTCCGGACGTGCGCGGCGTCGGCGGCGGTGGAGTCGAGCAGGGTGCGCAGCGAAGGGGACGGCAGGCTGGAGACCTCGACCTGGCCACCGGGTTCGACGGTGAGCGCGGAGCCGTTCGGCAGCGGGCGCTGCGGGCTGTCCGGGACCAGGGAGCGCGGGGCGTGCGGGCCGAGCGCGGCGATCAGCGCCTCGGCATCGAGCGGTCGTCGCGGGTCGGCCGCGTGGTGGACGGTCCATTCGAGTTCGACGCCGAGCAGCCGGGGAGGGCCGTGCTTGAAGCAGACCGAGGCCACGTAGGCCTCCGCCTCGGCGCGGGTGCGGATGCGGGAGCTGGGGACCTCGGCGGGCGGGTGCGCCGCCGTGGGGGAATCGATCGAAGCGGTCATGCGGATCATCACCACCTGGATGGGGCACCGGCGTCACCGGGGCCCGTCGCGGGGCCGCCGGGACCGTCCGGGCGCGGTGCCTGCCCGACCGGAGCCGGCGGGAACGCCCGGAATCGGGCGAAGTGCGCGGGCGGGTCGAATTCGGTGCGCAGGTGTGCGGAAAAGTCCAGTGCCTCTGCGCGATAATTCCCCAACAGGTGGACGGTTGCCAACAATACGTACGTACGGATTGCATGCGGCGCGACGGAGCTGGGACGATCAACCCATGCCCAGGGTCAGTCAGGATCACCTCCAGGCCAGGCGCCGCCAGATCCTCGACGGTGCCCGCAGCTGCTTCGCCCGCAACGGCTACGAAGGCGCCACCGTCCGCAGGCTCGAAGAGGCCACCGGGCTGTCCCGCGGCGCGATCTTCCACCACTTCAAGGACAAGGAATCCCTGTTCCTGGCGCTCGCCGAGGACGACGCCGCCCGGATGGCCGACGTGGTCGCCGAGCAGGGCCTGGTGCAGGTGATGCGCGACCTGCTCGCCGACCGCACCCCCGGCGGCGGCAGCGAACCGGAGGCCGAGTGGCTGGGCACCCGGCTGGAGGTGTCCCGGCGGCTGCGCACCGACGCCGAGTTCCGGGCCCGCTGGGCGCAGCGCTCCGAACAGCTCACCGCCGCCACCAAGGCCCGCCTGCAGTGGCAGCGCGACGGTGGGAACCTGCGCGACGACGTGGACGTGGACGTGCTCACCGCCTACCTCGAACTGGTCCTCGAAGGACTCGTCTCGCACCTGGCGATGGGGCTGCCCGCCGACGACCTGGGCCCCGTGCTCGACGTCGTCGAGGAGAGCGTGCGCCGCCACCGCGGCGCCTGACCGCCCCCCCCCCGGCCCGGCGCGCCCCGCCCGTCCGGGGGACGCGCGGCGTAGGGTCGCGGCGGCGGCCGCGGCGAGCGGCGGGAAGGAGCGAGCGCACGTGGTCAGCGAGTGGTGGAACCGCTTCCTCGCGTCCGACCCGGCGCTGCGCCGGCTGCGCAACGCCACCCGCGTCACGCTGGCCACGGCCTGCGCGATCGGCGCCGCGATGGGCGTGCTGGTGCTGCTACACCGCCCGGTGACCAGCGGAATGGTCGCCGCGGTGGTGGCGATCAACTCGATCACCGCGGTGAACGACCCCACCGACCGGGAGCGCCGCCGCACCACGCTGCTGATGCCGGTGCCCGCCGCGCTCTCGCTGACCCTGGCCACCGCCACGGCGAGCGCGCCGGTACTGCACGTGGCGCTGTTCCTCCCCGTGGTATTCGCGGCGACCTACATCCGGCGGTTCGGCCCGCGGTACTTCGCGTTCGGGATGGTCGCGTTCATGGGGTACTTCTTCGCGATGTTCCTGCGCCCGCAGCTGCCGCAGCTGCCGGACCTGCTGTGGGCCGCGGTGTGCGGGGCGGGCAGCGCGTTCCTCCTGCGGTTCGTGGTGCTGCGCGACGACCCGCGCGGCGTGCTGGAGCGGGGGCGGCGCACGCTGCGCGCCCAGGTGCAGGGCCTGCTGCACGAGGTGCGCGCGCTGGCCCAGCAGCCGGAGGCCGAGCGGCACCGCAAGCGGCTGCGGCACCGCTCGGTGCGGCTCAACGAGACCGCCCGGATGCTGGAGGGCACCGTCGCCGAGCTCGACGGGCTGGACGAGGCGGGCCGGGAACTGCTGCGGCGACGCATCCTCAGCGTCGAGCTGACCGCGGAGAACCTGCTGAACCCGCTGATGCGGGTGCTCGACCACCCCAGCGGCGGGACGGCGGTGCCGCAGGCGGTGGCCGGCCTGCTGGCCGTGGTGCGCAGCGACGCCTCCGAGGTGCGGGCGGCAGCGCGTTCGCTCGCCGACCGCATCGAACGCGACGGGGTGCGCGCCGCCGGGCAGCCGGACGACGGCGCGTCCCGGCCGCGGCGGCGGGACGGTTCAGTGGAGCTGGCGATGGCGATCCGCAGGCTCGGCGCCGCGCTCGCCGAGCTCACCACCGCGTACGGAGACCTCGGCCGCGTCGGGCCGCGCACCGACGACACCGATGACGAGGGCACCGGGCAGCGCTCCGGCGACGAGCGCGAACCCGACGAGGACCGGACCGACCGCGAGGAGACCGGGCTGCGCCGTCCCGAGCTGCGCGCCGCCGTGCAGGTCACCTGCGCCGCGGCGATGGCGATCGTGCTCGGCCAGCTGGTCTCGCCGAACCGCTGGTACTGGGCGGTGATCACGGCGTTCGTGGTGTTCATCAGCGCCAACAGCCGCGGCGAACTGCTGGTGCGCGCCTGGCAGCGCACCGCGGGCACGATGCTCGGGGTGGTGGCCGGGGTGCTGGTCGCCTCCCGCATCACCGGTGACGCCACGGCGGAGCTGCTGATGATCCTGTGCTGCGTGTTCGCCGCGTTCTACCTGGCGGGGGTGTCCTACGCCGGGATGACGTTCTTCATCACCACGATGCTCGGGGCGCTCTACGGCGTGCTGGGCACGTTCGACGTGAACGTGCTGGGCGTGCGCCTGGCCGAGACCGCGATCGGTGCGAGCGCGGGCGTGCTGGCGGCGACCGTGGTGCTGCCCACCCGCACCCGGCGGCTGCTGCGGGACAACACCGAGGACTTCCTGCTGCGGCTGCGGGACCTGCTGCGCTCCACCGGCACCGCGGTCGGCGCGGGCGACTGCGGCGACGGCCTGCGCGAAGCTGTCCGGGAGGTCGACGACGCGCTGCACAGCGCGCTCTCCAGCGCCCGGCCGCTGGTGGCCTACCGGATGCCGTCGCGGCGCAGCGCGCTGGACCGGTCCCTCACGGTGCTCACCGGCTGCGCCTACGCCACCCGCAACCTGGCGGCGGTGCTGCCGCCGACCGTGGACATGCTCGACGAGGACACCCGGGACCGGCTGGCCGAGCTGCTGTGGGCGATGGCCGAGACGGCGGCGTCGATGACCGCGGAGGCCACCCAGGGCCTCCGGGAGGCCCGCGAGTCCGCGCAGTCCTGGGCCGACGACCTGCGCGACCTGGCCGAGTCGCTGCCGCAGGACCCGACGTCGCTGCACCGCACGCTCGCCACCCTGGACCGGCTGCGGGGGCTGCTGGACGACCTCGCCGAGGAGACCGGGCTCGGCAGCACCCCGGAACGGGCCCCGGCATGACGCGGCGGGCGACCCGAACCGGACCGCCCGCCGCCGAGGAACTCGATCACGGAACCCCGTGCATCAACTTCTTGATCTTCGGCGCGCCCAGCGCGAGCAGCCCGCCGCAGGCGATGGTCGCCAACCCGATCACGCCGAAGTACAGCGTCTGGTTCGCCGGGTCGTAGAGCTTCACCACCTGCGCACCGATGCCCTGCCCGAGCGCCGGGGCCAGGAAGTACAGGCCCATCGTCTGCGAGGAGAACACCGGCGGCGCCAGCTTCGTGGTCACCGACAGGCCCACCGGCGAGATCATCAGCTCACCGATGGTGAGGATGACGAACACCAGCGCCACCACCAGCGCCAGCTGCTTGCCACTGGAGTCGGTGATGAACCCGGACACCACGACCCACAAGAAGCCCAGCCCGACGAACACGAGACCGCCGACGAACTTGATCGGCGTGCTCGGCTGCCGGTCGCCCAACTTCAGCCACAGCGCGGCGAACACCGGTGCCAGGACGATGATCGCCAGCGAGTTGATCGACTGGAACCAGCTGACCGGGAACTCCCAGCCGAACACCTCGTGGGTGGTCTGCATGTCGGTGACGATCACCAGGGTGCTGGCCTGCTGCTCGAAGAGCATGAAGAACAGCGCGGTCGCCAGGAACAGCGGGATGTAGGCGACGAGCCGCTCCCGCTCCACCTTGTTGATCTGCTTGCTGCTGAGCATCACCGCGAAGTAGGCGATCGGCAGCACGGCCGAGATCACCGTGACCACGTTGACCAGGCCGGCGAGGCCGATGACCCCGGTGCCGACCAGCGCCACCAGCCCGATCACGAACACCGCGGCGATACCGCCGGCCCGGCCCAGCACGGCGCCCTTGTGCTCGGCGGGCAGCGGGTTGCCGGGCACCTCGCTGACGCTGGAGAGGTTGCGCCTGCCCAGCACGTACTGCACCAGGCCCAGCGCCATGCCGACCGCGGCGGCGCCGAAGCCCCAGTGGAAGCCGATCTCGGACTGGAGGAACCCGGCGATCAGCGGCCCGGCGAACCCGCCGAGGTTGATCCCCATGTAGAAGATCGAGAAACCGGCGTCGCGGCGCTTGTCCTGCTGCGCGTAGAGGTCGCCGACCATCTTCGAGACGTTCGGCTTGAGCAAGCCGGTACCGGCGATGATCAGCACGATGCCGATGCCGGTGGTGGCCAGCCCGCCGGGCACCGCCATCGCGATGTGCCCGAACATGATCAGGACGCCGCCCCAGAACACGGCGCGGCGAGCACCGAAGATCCGGTCGGCGATCCAGCCACCCGCGACACCGGTCAGGTACACCGAGGCGCCGTAGGCGGAGACGAGCGAGGTGGCGGTGGTCTCCGGGAGCCCGAGACCACCGTCCTGCACGGCCGTGTACAGGTAGAGCGCGAGGATCCCGCGCATCCCGTAGTAGGAGAACCGCTCCCACATCTCGGTGAAGAACAGCGTGGACAGTGCCCGTGGCTGGCCGAAGAAGCCCTGCTGCGGCGCGTCCGCAACCGTGGGGGTACTCACGATCACGACCTCTCTGGTGCTGGATGCGGCGGGTGGCCGCGTGCGGAACTGCGCAGAGGTTACGCCTTGCCCAAATGGTGTGAACCGCAACCTGGAAATACGGTGAAAATCGGTGGGGTGATCATCCGCAGCGGCGTACGCAGCGCTGTTGCGCGAGCACTCGGCGCGGTCGCGCTACCGCCGATCGGACGCAACCCACCGCATCCACCGCTCCCCGCGGCCCTTCCCGCCGCGTCCTGCCGGAGGGACGCGGCGGCGTGACCGCGGGTGGCGGCACCGTCGCACCGCGCGGCTCCGCCACCCCTCCGCGCGTCGCCGGAGTCACGATGCGCGGTTCCGGTGCTCCGATCGGGATATACTCGGGTCGCTTATTTCCGATTTCCTCCCGAGGAGTGACACGTTCGGTGCCCACGGCACAGTCCCCTGAAGGAAGTACCGAGCCGGGACGTGGTCCCGGCTTTCCGCTCACTACCGGCCTGCGGCGAGGTGATCGCTGATGGCCATCGTGCTCTCCGTCCTCGGACTCCTGTTCGTCGCCGTGCTCACCTTGGGCACCGCGCTCGCCGTGGCCGCGGAATTCTCCCTGACCTCGCTGGAACGCAGCACCGTCGACGCCCACGTCACCCAGGTCGGCGACCGCCGGGCGAAAGCGGTGCAGCGCGCGCACCGCACCCTCTCGTTCCAGCTCTCCGGCGCGCAGGTCGCCATCACCCTGACCACCCTGATCACGGGTTACGTGGCCGAGCCGCTGATCGGTGAGCTGCTGCGCCCGGCGTTCCTGGCCGTCGGCCTGCCGAACGCGGTAGCGGCACCGATCTCGCTGGTGGTGGCGATCCTGCTGGCCACCACGCTGTCGATGGTGTTCGGCGAGATGGTGCCGAAGAACCTGGCCATCGCGCGCCCGCTGCCGACCGCCCGCGCCGTCTCCGGCTACCACTCCCGCTTCTCGCAGGTGTTCCGCTGGTTGATCGACAGCATGAACAACAGCGCGAACTGGGCGGTGCGCCGCTTCGGCATCGAGCCGCAGGAGGAGCTGCGTTCGGCGCGCTCCCCCGACGAGCTCGGCTCGATCGTCCGCTCCAGCGCCGAGCACGGCACGCTCGACGAGTCCACCGCGGTCCTGATGGACCGCTCGCTGCGCTTCGGCGACCGCTCCGCGGACGAGCTGATGACGCCGCGGGTGAAGGTCGAGTCGCTGTCCTCGGACGCGTCGGTGCTGGACCTGCTGACGCTGGCCCGGCGCACCGGGTTCTCCCGGTTCCCGGTGCACGACCACGACCTGGACGGCGTGCAGGGCGTCGTGCACGTGAAGCAGGCGTTCGGCGTGCCCGCCGACCAGCGCGACAGCACCCGGGTCGGGTCGCTGGCCCGCCCGGTGCCGACGGTGCCGGAGACGCTGGACGGCGATTCGCTGCTGAACCGGCTGCGCGGTTCCGGGCTGCAGCTGGCCCTGGTCGTCGACGAGTACGGCGGCACCGCGGGCCTGGTGAGCTTGGAGGACGTGGTCGAGGAGATCATCGGTGACGTCCGCGACGAGCACGACCGGCGGGAGACCGCCGCGGTGCGCCCGCTGACCGAAGGCACCTGGATCGTCTCCGGGCTGCTGCGCGCCGACGAGATCGAGGAGGCCACCGGCTTCGAGATGCCCGAGGGCGAGTACGAGACCGTCGCCGGTCTGGTGCTGGCGCGGCTGGGCCGCATCCCGGCCTACGGCGACCAGGTCGAGGTGGGCCCGTGGCGGCTCACCGTCGCGAGCATGGACCGCCACCGCATCGCCGAGCTGCGCCTGACCCGGGCGCACCGCCCGGCCGACTCCACCGGCACCTCTGGGGGAACCCGATGAGCGACACCGTGGCGATCCTGCTCGGCGTCCTGCTGCTGCTGCTCAACGCGTTCTTCGTGGGCGCGGAGTTCTCGCTGCTGTCCTCCCGCCGGGACCGGCTGGAGGCGCTGCTGGACCAGGGCGTGAGCCGGGCCCGCACCGTGATCAAGGCGAGCCAGGAGGGTTCGCTGATGCTCACCAGCGCCCAGCTGGGCATCACGCTGTGCTCGCTGGGCCTGGGCCGGCTCGGCGAACCGGCCGTGGCGCACCGGCTGGAGCTGCTCATCCAGCCGTTCTCGGTGCCCGCGCCCGTGGTGCACGCGCTGGGCTTCACGATCGCGCTGGCGATCGTGGTGGTGCTGCACGTGCTGATCGGCGAGATGGTGCCGAAGAACCTGGCGCTGGCGGACCCGGAGCGGCTCGCGCTGTGGCTGGTGCCCGCGCTGGTGGCGTTCGTGAAGCTGGCGCGGCCGCTGATCGCGCTGTTCAACATGATGGCGAACGGCGTGCTCAAGGCGCTGAAGGTGGAGCCGAAGGACGAGCTGGACACGGCGTACACGTCCTCCGAGCTGGCCGAGCTGCTGGTGGAGTCGCGGCGGGAGGGCCTGCTGGAGCAGTCCGAGCACCGCAGGCTCGCGCAGACGCTGTCGTCGGTGGAGCACACCGTCGCCGACGTGCTGGTGCCGCTGGACCAGGTGACCAGCCTGCCCGGCGCGCCGACGCTGGGCGACGTGGAGCACGCGGTCTCCAGCACCGGGTTCTCCCGCTTCCCGGTGCGCGCGGACTCCGGCGAGCTGCTCGGCTACCTGCACGTGAAGGACGTGCTGGACCAGGCCGGCGGCGAACCGTCCACCCCGATCGCGTCCACCCGCATCCGCAGGTTGCCGTCGGTTCCGGTGACGGCCCGGCTGGACCAGGCGCTGACCTCGCTGCGGCGGGCGCGCAGCCACCTGGCGGTCGCGGTCGATTCGGACGGCGCCTCGCACGGCGTGGTCGCGTTGGAGGACCTGGTGGAGGAGTACGTGGGCACCGTCCGGGACGGCACGCACGTCACCGCCTGACCGGCGCGGAGCTCGATCGACGCGGGTCGTCCCCTCGGGGGCGGCCCGCGTCGCCGTCTTCCCGCCCGGTCTCCCGCCGAACGGGTGACGAGCGCGGCGGGGCTGTCCTGCGCCGAACGCGTGAATTCGCGACTCCCGGGCACGCGCGGTGATGCCCGCAACACCGTGCGCGATCGCCGCAACTGCGCAGCGAACGGCCCCGGCGACCGGTCCGGCGCGGGCCGCGGGGGCTGTTCAGGAGCGGTTTCCGGTGCCTTGACAGCAAGATCGGCACGGCCATACTCCGCTACGGAGCCGGGGCTCCGGACCGGGGCCGCGGGCTCCCGGCAGCACGCGCACCGCGCGCCGCGGGGCGCGCGAAGAAGGGCGGACGGATGGCCGATCGGATGGCCGGCAAGGTCGCGTTCATCACCGGGGCGGCGCGGGGGCAGGGACGTTCTCACGCGCTGCGGCTGGCCGCCGAGGGCGCCGACGTCATCGCCGTCGACCGGTGCGCCGAGATCGACTCGGTCGCGCCGGTCTACTCGATGCCCACCGAGCACGACCTGGCCGAGACCGCCCGCCGCGTCGAGGAACTGGGCAGGCGCGCGGTGGCCCGGATCGCCGACGTGCGCGACTTCGACGGGCTGCAGGCCGCGTTCGACTCGGGCGTGGCCGAGCTCGGCAGGGTCGACGTCGTCATCGCCAACGCGGGCATCGTCTCCTTCGGCCGCAGCTGGGAGCTGACCGCCGAGCAGTGGCAGGACATGATCGACGTGAACCTCACCGGGGTCTTCCACACTGCGAAGGCCGCGATCCCGACGATGATCGAGCAGGGCGACGGCGGCTGCCTGCTGCTCATCTCCTCGGTCGCCGGGTTGAAGGGCCGCGGCGGGCTGGCGCACTATTCGGCCGCCAAGCAGGGCGTGGTCGGGTTGATGCAGAGTCTCGCCGGTGAGCTCGGCGAGCACGGCATCCGGGTCAACACGATCCACCCGACGAACGTGAGCACGCCGATGATCCAGCACCCGACCTTCTACGGGATGTTCAGCCCGCCCGGCGCGGAACCGACGCTGGAGAACGCGGAACCGGCGATGCGGGCGATGCACGTGCTGCCGACGCCGTGGGTGCGCGAGTCCGACGTCAGCGACGCGGTCGCGTTCCTCGCGGGCGACGAGGCGCGGTTCGTGACCGGCGCGGCGTTCCCCGTCGACGCCGGGGTCGGCGTCCGGTGAGCGCGGCGGTCCGCTCCGCCGTCGAGGACGTGCTGGCGCGGTACGCGCTCGGCTACGACGAGGGCGATCTGGAGCTGCTCGCGGACTGCTTCACCGCCGACGCCGAGCTGTCGGTGCACGTGGCGGACGGCGCGGTGACGGGCCCGGTCCGCGGCCGCGACGCCATCGTCGAGCTGGTCCGGGGGACGGCGCGTTCGCAGCGGGACCGGCGCAGGCACGTGCTGAGCAACCTGGTGCTGGAGCACGCCGGTGACCGGGCACGGGCGCGCAACTACCTGACCCTGTTCGCGGTGGCGGACGGCGCGCTGCGCGCGGTCACCACCGGCCGCTACCTCGCCGAGCTGCGCGGAGCGCCGGACGGAGCCGGGGGCTGGCGGATCAGCAACCTGCGGGTCGAGCTGGACCTGCCGTTCTCGTGACGCTCAACCAGGGCCTCATCCCGGCGAAGTGGGCGGCGCTGGCGCCGCGCGCGCTCGCCGTGCACGACGTGCCGACCGGACGGCGGGTGCGCTGGGCTGAGCTGGACGAGCGGGTGCGGCGGCTCGCCAACGGACTGCTCGGGCTCGGATTGTGCCGCGGCGACCGGGTGGCGGCGCTGTCCCGGAACCGGGTGGAGCTGCTGGAGCTGTACTTCGCCTGCGGCCGGGCCGGGCTGGTGCTGCAACCGCTGAACTGGCGGCTCGACACCGCGGAGCTGGCCCGGCTGCTGCGGGACGCGACGCCGCGGGCGCTGATCACCGCCGCCGAGTGGTCCGCGCAGGCCGCGGAGCTGCGGCGGACCTGCGACCTGGCGCACTGGCTGGAGTTCGGCGGTGACGGCGGCTACGAGGAGCTGCTGGCCGTCGCCTCCGCCGCCGAACCGCCCGGTAGCGAGCACGTCGGCGACCACGACCCGTTCTTCATCCTCCACACCGGCGGCACCACCGGCCGCAGCAAGGGCGCGCTGCACACCCACCGCAGCGCCGAGGCGGGCGGCGTGCACCAGACCGTCGCCGAGCGGATCGTGCCGGGCGACGTGTACCTGCTGACCGGGCAGATGTTCCACATCCCGATCGTGCTGGCGATGAACTACCTGCGGCACGGCTGTCCGCTGGTGCTGGTGGACTTCGCGGCCGAGCAGGCGTTGCGGGTCATCGAGCAGGAGCGGGTCTCGGCGTTCCTCGGCATCACCACGATGCTGAACTGGATGCTCGCGGTGCCGGGGTTCGACCGCTACGACCTGCGCAGCCTGCGCAACATCCAGTACGGCGGCGGGCCGATGCCCACCTCGGTGGTGCGGGCCGCGCTGGAGTCGTTCCCGTGCTCGCTGATCCAGGGCTACGGGCAGACCGAGGGCCCGGGCATGGCGTTCCTGTCCCAGGAGGACCACGCGGCAGCGATCGCCGGGCACCACCCGCACCGGTTGCGCTCCTGCGGGCGGGAGGGCTTCGGGGCCCGGCTGCGGGTGCTGGACGACTCGGGTGCCGAGGTGCCGCGGGACGGCCGCACGCCGGGCCAGATCGTGGTGCGCTCGGAGGCGAACATGGCCCGCTACTGGAACCGGCCCGAGCTGACCGCGCGCACGCTGCGCGACGGGTGGTTGTGGACCGGGGATGTGGCGACCTGGGACGAGGACCGTTACGTCTACGTGGTCGACCGCGCCAAGGACATGATCATCTCGGGCGGGGAGAACATCTACAGCGTCGCCGTCGAAGAGGCCGTCGCGGCCCACCCCGCGGTGCTGGAGTGCGCGGTCATCGGCGTGCCCGATCCGGAGTGGGGCGAGAACGTGAAGGCCGTCGTGGTGCTCAAACCCGGCACCACCGCCACCGAAGCCGAGATCATCGCCACCGCCCGGCAGCGGCTGCCGTCCTACCAGAAGCCGAAGTCGGTGGACTTCGTCGCGAGCCTGCCCAAGGCCCCGACCGGGAAAGTGATCAAGCGCGAGCTGCGCGCCCCCTACTGGGCGGATCAGGAGCGGACATGACCTCAGCCGTACCCGACGAGGCGGCGCTGGCCGAGCTCGTCGGCACCGAGTTCCCCGGCGGGGAGTTCACCGTGGAGCCGTGGTGGGTGCGGCTGGTCAACGACTGCGCGCTCGCCGATCCGGACGACGGGGCCGGCAGCCCGGTGTTCGCGTTCCTCGCCGCGACCTCGGCGATGGGGGTGAGCTGGGAGCGGTTCTGGGGCTGGTTCGGCGCCCGCGAGTCGGACGGCCCGATGGCCGGGGAGGTGCACACCGTGCTGCACCGCCCGCTGCGGGTCGGCGCCACCTACGCGGTGCGGGGCCGGATCGAGTCGGCACGGCGCAAGCGCGGCGCTCGCACCGGCGTGTTCGACCTGGTCGAGTACCGGCTGGACCTGCACGAACCGGACGGGTCAGCGGCCGCGTCCTGCACCAGCTCGATCCTGTTCCCGCGGCGGCCCCGATGAGCGGCGTGCGGCCAGGGGACGTGCTGCCCGACCACCAGGTCGGCCCGGTCAGCGCGGAGAAGATGAAGACGATGGCCGCCCTGATGCGGGACGCGAACCCGATCCACTTCGACCCGGCCGCGGTGCGCGCCCTCGGGCTCGGCGATCGGGTGGTGAACCAGGGGCCGCTGAACCAGGCGTACGTGGTGTCGATGCTGGCGCGCTGGGCGGGCGGGGCGCACCGGATCCGGGAGCTGCGGTTGCGCCACCTCGGCGCGGTGTTCGCCGGGGACCGGTTGCGCGCGCACGGCACGGTGACCGGCGTGTCCGAACAGGACGGTGTCCTGGTGGCGTGCTGCGCGGTCGGACTCGACGTGCTCGGCGGCGATCCGGTGCTCTCCGGCACCGCGTCCGTCCACATCGGAGGGTGATGGCGGTGGACCAGGTGCAGCGCTTCCAGCTGTCCTACGGGGACTGCGACGCGCTCGGCATCGCGTACTTCGCGATCTACTACCCGTGGATGGAGCGGGCCTACAGCAGCTGGCTGCACGCCCGCGGGCTGCGCTCGGCGGAGCTGGCCGCGCAGCTGGGCACCGGGACGGTCGGGGTGCGCTCGGCGGCCACCTACCTGGCGCCGGTGCGGGTGTTCGACGAACTGGCCTGCGAGGTGGTGCAGGACCGGGTCGGCACCACCTCCTACTCGCTGGGCTTCGAGTTCACCCGGGACGACGAGCTCGTCGTCCACGGCCGGATGACCTTCGCCTGCCACGACCCGGAAGGCGCCAAGGCACCGGTCCCGCCGCGGCTGCGGGAGCTGATCGCGCAGCTGCGCCCCGGCCGGACCGGCCCCGACGAGGGCTGACCTATCCTGGCGGCACTATGCGAGTGCTGGGCGAACAGGAATGGCGGGACCGCGCGAACGCGCACCGGGAGCGGGTGGAGCGCTGGACCGGACCGCACCGGCGCAGGCAGCGCGCCGGGGAGAAGCACCCGGTGATGGACTTCCTGTTCACCTACTACTCGCACCGCCCGTCGCTGCTGGAGCGCTGGCAGCCCGGTTTCGGCGTCGCGCTCGAAGGCGGCGCCGAGTTCCTGGAGCGCCGCGGCTACCGGCGCGTCCCCGAGGGCGTGGCGCTGGACCCGGCGGTGCTCACCGCGAAGCGCCGCGAGTCGGTGCGCTTCGTGCACGGGCTGCTCACCGCGGTGCGCTCCCGCAGCCCGCAGCTGGGCTGCTTCGGGCTGCACGAGTGGGCGATGGTCTACCGCACCTCCCCCGGCGACGTGCGCCACGAGTCCTGGCCGCTGCGGCTCGGGCACGCGGGCACCGACGCGGTCGTCGAGTCGATGCCCATCAAGTGCACCCACCACGACGCCTTCCGGTTCTTCACCCCGCCCGCGCGGCCGTTGAACGCGCTGCAACCGGCCCGCGAGGACCAGGTCGCCCTGGAACAGCCGGGATGCCTCCACGGCAACATGGACCTGTTCAAGTGGGCCTACAAACTGGATCCGCTGGTGCCCGCCGAACTCGTCGCCGACTGCTTCGAACTGGCGGTGGACATCCGCGAGCTGGACATGCGCGCCAGCCCCTACGACCTCGCCGCCCTCGGCTACCCGCCGGTCGCGGTGGAGACGCCCGAGGGCCGCGCCGCCTACGTGCGCGCGCAGCGCGAGTTCGCCGAGCGGGCCGCGCCGCTGCGGGACCGGCTGGTGGAACACTGCGAACGGCTGCTGGCCGTTTCGCAGCCGGTGGGCTGAGCCCGGAACGCGGCAGCGCCGACCAGGCCGGGGAAGGTCGCTCCCCCGCTCCCGGCCGGCGCTGTCGTCGGCTCGGTGACCCGCGCGCGGCGGGTCGCTGCGGCTCAGTCCCGGACGGCCAGGTTCAGCTCGCCGTTGTCGTCGCGCTCGGCGTCGAGCACCTTGTCGCCCAGCAGCGACGCCGCCTGCGGTTCGAGGAAGACCCGGGCACCGGATTCCTCCAACACCTGGTCGTCTCCCTGCGGCTCGCTGGCGATCGACGCCTGCAACTCGGCCTGCCCGGCCTCGTCCGCGACCGGGGCGATGCGCAGCCCCGATCCTTCGGGCGAGTCACCGCCGGCCAACACGACCTTGATGACCTCGGCTGCGCTCTCGCTGATCGTGAGCATTGCTGCACTCCTCTCGGAGGCGATCGGATGGAGTCGCCCACCGTAGTGCATCGGCGGCGGCTCCCGCTCACCCCCGCGCCGCGGTCAGCCCTCGTAGGCCGAAAGCGGAGGGCACGAGCACACCAGGTTCCGGTCCCCGCGTGCCCCGTCGATCCGGCGCACCGCGGGCCACACCTTCGGCGCCCCGGTGCCCATCGGGTAAGCCGCCTCCGCCCGGCTGTAGGGGTGCTCCCACGGCCCGGCCAGCGAGGCCGCCGTGTGCGGAGCGTGCACGAGCGGGTTGTCGTCGGCCGGCCAGTGGCCGCCGGCGACCTTGTCGATCTCGCCCTTGATGGCGATCATCGCGTCGCAGAACCGGTCCAGCTCGGCGAGGTTCTCGCTCTCGGTCGGCTCCACCATCAGCGTGCCCGCCACCGGGAACGACATCGTCGGCGCGTGCAGCCCGTAGTCGGCGAGCCGTTTGGCCACGTCGTCCACGGTGACGCCGGAGGCCTTGGTGAGCGGCCGCAGGTCCAGGATGCACTCGTGGGCGACGAACCCGCCGGAGCCGGTGTAGAGCACCGGGAAGTGCTCGTCGAGCCGCCGCGCCACGTAGTTCGCCGCGGCGACGGCCGTCAGCGTCGCCCGCCGCAGCCCGTCGGAGCCCATCATCCGCACGTAGGCCCAGGAGATCGGCAGGATCGAGGCGCTGCCCCACGGCGCGGCGCTGATCGGCCCGACCCCGGTCTCCGGCCCCGCGGCGGGCTGCAGCGGGTGGTTCGGCAGGAACGGCGCCAGGTGCTCGCGCACCCCGATCGGGCCGACGCCGGGACCGCCACCGCCGTGCGGGATGCAGAACGTCTTGTGCAGGTTCAGGTGCGAGACGTCGGAGCCGAACTCGCCCATCCGCGCCAGGCCGATGAGCGCGTTCAAGTTCGCGCCGTCCACGTAGACCTGGCCGCCCGCCTCGTGCACCAGCCCGCACACCTGTTCCACGGTGTCCTCGTACACGCCGTGCGTGGACGGATAGGTGATCATGATGGCGGCGAGGTCGTCGCGGTGCTGGTCGACGACTTCGCGCAGGTGGTCGAGCTCGATGTTGCCCTGGTCGTCGCAGCGCACCACGACCACGCGCAGCCCGGCCATCACGGCGCTGGCCGCGTTGGTGCCGTGCGCGCTCGCCGGGATCAGGCACACGTCCCGCGCCGCCGCACCACGGCTGTGGTGGTAGGCGCGGATGGCCAGCAGCCCGGCGAACTCGCCCTGGCTGCCCGCGTTCGGCTGCAGGCTCACCGAGTGGTACCCGGTGATCTCGGCCAGCCAGCGCTCCAGGTCGTGCACGATCTCCAGCAGGCCGGTGGCGTCCTGGGCGGGCGCGAACGGGTGGAGCTCGGCGAACTCCGGCCAGGTGATCGGCTCCATCTCCGCGGTCGCGTTGAGCTTCATCGTGCAGGAGCCCAGCGGGATCATGCTGCGGTCCAGCGCCACGTCCGAATCGGACAGGCTGCGCAGGTAGCGCAGCAGCGAGGTCTCCGAGCGGTGCGCGTGGAACACCGGGTGCGTCATGTACTCGGAGGTGCGCAGCAGCGCGGTCGGCAGCGCGTCGTCGGTCTCGGCGTCCAGCTCGTCGATGCCGGCCAGCGAACCCCCGGCGATGCCGAACGCCTCCGCGACCCGCACCAGCGCTTCCCGAGTGGTGGTCTCGTCGCAGCTGACGCCGACGTGGTCGTCGTCGATGTGGCGCAGGTTGATGCCGCCGTCCCGCGCGGCGCGGACCACCTCGGCGGCCCGGCCGGGGACCTCGGCGACGAGGGTGTCGAAGAACTCGGCGTGCACGATGCGCACCCCGCCGCGGCGCAGCCGCTCGGCCAGCACCGCCGCCATCCGGTGCGCCCGCTTCGCGATGGCCCGCAGCCCGGCGGGACCGTGGTACACGCCGTACATGCCCGCCACCACGGCGAGCAGCACCTGGGCGGTGCAGATGTTGCTGGTGGCCTTCTCCCGGCGGATGTGCTGCTCGCGGGTCTGCAGCGCCAGCCGGTAGGCCTGGTTCCCGTCCGCGTCGACGCTCACCCCGACCAGCCGGCCGGGCAGCTGCCGCTCGATGCCCTTGCGCACCGCCATGTAACCGGCGTGCGGGCCGCCGAAGCCCATCGGGACGCCGAAGCGCTGCGTCGTGCCCACCACCACGTCCGCGCCCAGCTCACCGGGAGCGCGCAGCACCGTCAGCGCGAGCAGGTCGGCGCTGACCACCACCATGCCGCCGCGCTCGTGCACCTCGTCGATGACCGCCTGGTGGTCGCGGACCGCCCCGGACGCACCCGGGTAGGCCAGCAGCGCCCCGAAGAACTCGCCGTCCGGCAGCGCCGACGCGCCCGCGGACAGGTCCGCCACCACGACCTCGATGCCCAGCGGTTCCGCCCGCGTGCGCAGCACCGCGAGGGTCTGCGGCAGCACGTCGGCGTCCACCACGAACCGCGGCGACTTGGCCCGGCCCGCGCGGCGCACCAGCGTCATGCCCTCGGCCGCCGCGGTGGCCTCGTCGAGCATCGACGAGTTCGCGACCGGCACGCCGGTCAGGTCGGCCACCATGGTCTGGAAGTTCAGCAGCGCTTCGAGCCTGCCCTGCGAGATCTCCGGCTGGTACGGCGTGTACGCCGTGTACCAGGCGGGGCTCTCCAGCACGTTGCGCCGGATCACCGGCGGCGTGATCGTCGGGTAGTAGCCCAGGCCGATCATCTCGGTGTGCGGGCTGTTCAGCCTGGCCAGGTCGCGCAGCTGCTGGAGCGCCTCGGCTTCGGTGGCCGGTTCCGGCAGCGCCAGCTGCAGGTCCCGCTCGCGGATGCCGTCGGGCACCGCCGACTGCCCCAGCTCCTCCAGCGACCCGACGCCGATCACGTCGAGCATCCGGGCCAGCTCAGCGGGCAGCGGCCCGACATGGCGGTCGGCGAACGGAGTGCCGTGTTCCAGGGCGGCCAGCGGGATACGGTCTTCGGTCGTCATCGCCACACCTCATTCATCGCGACGGACAGGGCGGCAGCACGTGTGCTGCTCTCCCCCTCTGTCACTGTCCGCGACGCGAACGCCTGAGAGCTTCACCCGGTCCGTGGACCGGACTTGCACCGTCGGCGGGGAACCACGTCGGTGGTCCCGCTTTCCAGAGGTATCTCGCCCGTGCGGTCCAGCAGGCCTGAGAGGTTGTCGGGGAGGGTTTGCTCCTTCGGCGCCGCCGCTGACCAGGTCAACGGCGAACTCTCCCGCGCGGGGTCGGCGATGCACAGCAGCTTACCCGATCCGGTGACGGCCGAACGGTGCGATCTTCATCCCGCCCGATCATCCCAGCGGCACGGGGCGTGACATCGACGGGCGGTGACGCGACGGCCACGGCGCACCAGGAAGTCCTGGCCGGATCCGCCGACAGCCCGCGCACGACGAGCGGGACCGGACAGGCCGAACGGTGGCCTATGCACGAGGGGCCGAACAGGCCGAACGGCGCCTACGCACGACGAGCGGGACCGAACAAGCCGAACGGTGGCCCGCGCAGGGTGAGAGCGGCCGATCGGGTCGAGCGGTGGCCCACGCACCTGGCGCCGGCCAGGCCGGACCCGCGCCGGGCGGCTCGACGGCCTCCGCGGGCTAGCGCGCCTCGGCGATCAGCCGATGCGGCGGTCCCGGCGCCGCGACAGCTCGTCGGCGACCGGCTCGTCCGGCTCGGCACCGTCGGCGCGCTCGGCGGGGAACTCGTGGATGGTGCCGGTGATCTCGCGCATCGCGCCGCTGACCGCGATGCCGAACACGCCCTGGCCGCCCTGCAGCAGGTCCACGACCTCTTCGGCGGAGGTGCACTCGTAGACCGTCGTGCCGTCGCTGAACAGCGTGATGCGGGCCAGGTCCTCCACCCCGCGGTGGCGCAGGTGCTCGACCGCGACCCGGATGTTGTGCAACGAGACCCCGGTGTCCAGCAGCCGCTTGACGACCTTGAGCACCAGGATGTCCTTGAACGAGTACAGCCGCTGCGACCCGGAACCGGCGGCGCCGCGGATCGACGGCCCGACCAGCTTGGTGCGCGCCCAGTAGTCCAGCTGCCGGTAGGTGATCCCGGCGATCTGGCACGCCGCGGGGCCGCGGTAGCCGACGAGCTCGTCCGGCAGCGCGGTCTCCGGGAACGGCTTCGACCCCTCCGCGGCGGCATCCTCGCCAGGTGCTCGCTCCACCACGCCTGCCTCCCTCCGCCCGGCCGAAGCCGGCGAACCACCGAACCCGGCTCGTCGCATGATCACCACCCGAGCGCGAGGACGATCATGGAACCGGGGGTTTGACCTTCCCCGACCTGGAAAATCACATCGGGGCGATTCGCGCACTCCGAAGGTAAGCCCGCCCGGTGGGCGGGTCAACGCGACGCGCGGGGACGCCCGCCCACCCCGGGTGTGACGCACGCCCCGCCTTCGCGCACGCACCGCACCCGAAGCCGCACCCGCGCGGGCCCCGACATGCGAAAGGGGCTCCCGGTGCGTGCTGCACCAGGAACCCCTCGCGACGACGCGGGCGGCGGGGGGGGGGGGGCGCCCGCCCGCCGCGATCAGGTGTCCGCGCCGCGGAAGTCCTCCGGCGAGACCGAGTCCAGGAACTCCCGGAACTTCTCGACCTCGTCCTCCTGCTCGTCCGGGATGATCAACCCGGCTTCGTCCAGCACCGATTCGTCGGCGTGGATCGGCACCCCGATCCGCAACGCCAGCGCCACCGAGTCGCTCGGCCGCGCCGAGACCCGCACGTCCCCGTCGAAGATGAGCTCGGCGAAGAACGTGCCCTCCTGCAGGTCGGTGATCCGCACCTGCTCCAGGTCCCGCCCGAGGGCGCCGATGACGTCCTTGAGCAGGTCGTGGGTGAGGGGTCTGGCGGGTCGCACCCCCTGCTGCTCCAGCGCGATCGCGGTGGCCTCCACCGATCCGATCCAGATCGGCAGGTACCGCTCGCCCTCGGTCTCGCGCAGCAGCAGGATCGGCTGGTTGGCTGGTAGTTCCACTCGCACGCCGACGACGCGCATTTCGCTGCTCATCGACACATCGCCTCCTCCAGCGCGCCGAAGCGTGACATCCTTGGTCGAGGATCGCGCACCGACGCCTCTGACGCTACCCGCGATACGGCGGACACGCCGACCTCCGGCCGTCGTCCCCGCCCGGATTTTCCGCTCGGTGGACGGCTTTTCCGGCTCGTTCCCGGCCTCGCACCGACGGTGTCGCCGGTACCGGGCCTTTCCGTTGTCCGCCCCGGGCCGGGGCGGTCGTTGACGCCGTTGCGCACCGGTTCCGCGGCACCCGCAGGTGCTCACCGGACGCGATTCCCGCGACGTTTCCGCCGCGGACCGCCCCGGATCCGGGCGCCCGGCACCCGGGAGGGCGCCGACCGCTCGCGACGCGAACGATGTCCCCCGTCACGATACACCGCAGCACATCCCGCAGAACCCGTTCCGGAGTGCGGGAACCACCGGCTCGAAGATCGCTCGCAACGATCACCGCCGAGAACGATCGGGGCGGCGCCGGATGGCGTCGCCCCGATGCGCTCTGTCCGCGGAACGTCCGGCTCAGCGGCCCTGATCGTCGATGGGACCGGTCAGGAACACCAACCGGAACTTCCCGATCTGCACCTCGTCGCCGTTGGCCAGCACCGAGGTGTCCACCGGTTCCCGGTTGACGTAGGTGCCGTTGAGGCTGCCGACGTCGACGACGACGAAGTCGTTGCCCTCTCGCCGGAACTCGGCGTGCCGACGGGACACCGTCACGTCGTCGAGGAAGATGTCGCTGTCCGGGTGGCGTCCGGCGCTGGTGGTCTCCCTGTCGAGCAGGAACCGCGACCCGGCGTTCGGGCCGCGCTTGACCACCAGCAAGGCAGCCCCGGCGGGCAGCGCATCGACCCCGGAGGCCGCTGGCTCCGGGGTCGCACTCTCGGTGCTCTCCGGCTCCGAGAGGAACGGCCTGAAGACCGAGGTGGTCTCCGGTGACTGCTCCGGCGGAACGCCGCCGGGCCCGTCGTTCTGGCTCACCTGAGCTCTCCTCTGCGCGGATGGGTCGTGCAAGTGCGTTCAAACGTACCGTGCCGTCGCAGGCCGCAGACGCGGGACTCCCACCTCACGCCGTTCGCGAACCCGAGATCAACGATCATCCCTGGTCGATGATGCCTTGGTAGTCGCTCTCGCTGAGCAGTCCGTCGATCGCGGCCGGGTCCGAGAGCTTGATCTCGATCATCCAGCCGTCGCCGAACGGGTCGGAGTTGACCAGCTCCGGCTCCTGGTCGAGCTTGTCGTTGCGGGCGACGATCTCCCCCGCCAGCGGGGCGTAGATGTCGGAGACGCTTTTGGTCGACTCCACCTCGCCGATGCCGCCACCGGCCTCGACGGTCTCGCCCACCTCGGGCAGCTGCACGAACACCACGTCGCCGAGCTGCTGCTGGGCGTAGTCGGTGATCCCGATGCGCGCGGTGTCGTCGCCGGTGCGCCGCACCCACTCGTGCTCCTGGGTGTACTTGATCCCGTCCGGGGCCACTGGGGTCCCGCCTTCCTCGTCGTGCCGTGGGCGGGGCGAGGTGCCGCCGCACCCGCGCGATGATCGCCACGGGCCAGGCGAGCCTAGGTCGGGGCCGCTCCCGGCCGCAAGGCGGCCGAGCGTGATCGGGTCGGGACCGGCCGGACCTGGAACGATCAGGTCTTCAGCGTGCGGGCCGCGCGCACCGCGGCGATCACCTGCACCAGGTACAGCGCCCCCGCCCAGACGTACAGCGCGCCGCCCCAGCAGGTGAACGCGTAGGCGATCGGCCGCGCCACGCCCGCGAACGCGAAGTCCTCCTGCACGAGCAGCAGCAGCGGGAACGCGTACATCAGGCAGAACGTGGCGGCCTTGCCGAGGTAGTGCACCTCCGGCGGCTCGAACCCGTGCCAGCGCAGCACCGGCAGGCACAGGGTGAGGACCACGTCGCGGCCGATGAGCGCGGCCGCGGCCCACCACGGGATCACGTCGCGGAGCACGAACGCGACGAGGGTGGCGACGATGTAGAGCCGGTCGGCCGCCGGGTCCAGCAGCTCGCCGACGCGGCTGTACTGGTCGAGCCAGCGGGCGAGCTTGCCGTCGAGCCAGTCGGTCGCGCCGCTGACCACCAGCACCAGCAGCGCCAGCAGGTCGGACTGCGGGCCGAGCAGCAGCCAGAGGAACAGCGGGACCCCGGCGAGCCGCACGACGCTCAGCAGGTTGGGCCAGGTGAGCCACGGGTCGTCCCAGACGCTCGCGGCGACTTCCTTGATCCGGGCGATGCCCGGGTCGGGCGGCTGGGCGGGGTCCTCGCCCTGGCCCGCGGCGGGCTCCGCGGCCGGTTCGGTCCCGGGCTGCCCGCCGGTGCCGATCCGCGGGCCGTCCGGCTCCGGGGACGCGGGATCGCCCGCTCCACCTCGGCCTTCGGATCCGGCCGTGGTGCCGTCGGCGTCCTGCACCACAGCCCTCCCCTGACGCGGTTGTGCGTTCCGCCGCGAAGCGCTCACCTGCGCCTGCGGCTCCGGGGCGCCCGGGGGCGCCCGCACCGATCAGGGTGCCACACCCCCCTCGCGGTGGCCGGGGCGGCCAGGGGTGCGCGGCCGGTCAGCGGCGGTCGTGGCTCCAGCCGCGGCGCCGCATCTCGGCGTCGGTCAGGAAGCGGGCCCGGCCGCGGTCGTCCACGCCGGCCCAACGGGCGCGGCCGCCCACGCCTTCGAGGACGAACGAGTGCCCACCGCTCCACACCACGCTGCACGGGGTGGTGGGCAGTTCCGCCGCGTCGTCGTCACCGTCGGTGATGCCGTCCCGGTGAGTCGTCTCCACGCTGGTCAAAGCTTGACACCTCCATCACGGTCGTCGGCCGGACCGACCCCTTCGTCGACCGACCGCCTCCCCACCCACGCATTGTGTTCGACCGGCGACCGGGAGTTCCGCCGAATCCGCCTGGCCTGCGCCCAGCGGAAGCGACCCGACGCCGAATGGATGATCTTGAAAGTGCACGGGTTCGGCGCGGCCGAAGCGCGACCGACCGTTCGTCGCAGGAACCCGCGATCTTCGGTCGCCGCACCGGAAACCACCCCTCCCGTCGATCGACCATTGTGGACTGTCGGGCACGCGGGCGCCACGTCCGCGGACCCGGCGCGTCGCCGCCACCGCTCGCCGGCGCCGCGTGGGTGCTGGCGCGAACGGCCCCCTTCGGGTAGACCACCGGCATCCGTCCCACACATACCGCGGGAGGTCTCGACCATGGGTGCCCACGCCGACGCGCACCGGCGCAGCCTCGCCGACCCCGACGGGTTCTGGCTGGAGGCCGCGACCGGCATCGACTGGGACCGGGCGCCGAGCAGGGCGCTGGACGAGTCCGGGCGCTGGTTCCCGGACGGGGTGCTCAACACCTGCTTCAACGCGCTGGACCGGCACGTGCGCGACGGGCGGGGCGAGCAGGCCGCGGTCATCTGGGACTCGGCGATGACCGGCGAGGTGTCCCGCTGGACCTACCGCGAGCTGCTGGACCGCACCGCCCGCTTCGCCGGGGCGCTGCGGGCGCGCGGCGTCGGCAAGGGCGACCGGGTGATCGTCTACCTGCCGATGATCCCGGAAGCCCTGGTGGTGATGCTGGCCTGCGCGCGGATCGGCGCGGTGCACTCGGTGGTCTTCGGCGGCTTCGCGCCGAAGGAGCTCGCCGCCCGCATCGACGACGCCCGCCCGGCGATCGTGGTGGCCGCCTCCTGCGGGCTGGAGCCGAACCGGGTCGTGGAGTACAAGCCGATCGTCGACGAGGCGCTGCGGCTGGCCGAGCACCGCCCGGCCGGCGGCGTGCTGGTGTTCCAGCGCGACCGGGCGCGCGCCGAGCTCGGCCCGGACGACGCCGACGCCGCCGAGGCGCTGGCGGCCGCCGAGCCCGCCGACTGCGTGCCGGTGGCGGCCACCGACCCGCTGTACGTGCTCTACACCTCCGGCACCACCGGCCGTCCCAAGGGCGTGGTGCGCGACCACGGCGGGCACGCGGTGGCGCTGCGCTGGTCGATGGGCGCCATCTACGACATCGGGCCCGGGGAGGTGTTCTGGACCGCCTCCGACGTGGGCTGGGTCGTCGGGCACTCCTACATCGTCTACGGCCCGCTGCTGGCCGGGGCGACCACCGTGGTCTACGAGGGCAAGCCGGTGGGAACCCCGGACGCGGGGGCGTTCTGGCGGGTCATCGCCGAGCACGGGGTGAAGGCGCTGTTCACCGCGCCGACCGCCTTCCGGGCGATCAAGCGGGTCGATCCGGAGGCGGCCGAGCTCGCGCACTACGACCTGTCCTCGCTGCGCACGCTGTTCCTCGCCGGGGAGCGGCTGGACCCGGAGACCTACCAGTGGGCGGTGCGCACCCTCGGCGTGCCGGTGGTGGACCACTGGTGGCAGACCGAGACGGGCTGGCCGATCTGCGCGAACCTGCGCGGCCTGGAACCGATGCCGATCAAGCCGGGATCGCCGACGGTGCCGGTGCCCGGGTTCGACGTGCGGGTGCTCGACCAAGCGGGCGCGGAGGTGCCGCCGGGAGTGGACGGTGCGATCTGCATCAAGCAGCCGCTGCCGCCGGGGATGCTGCCGACGCTGTGGGGCGACGACGAGCGGTTCCGCGAGTCCTACCTGTCCCGGTACCCCGGCTACTACCTGACCGGCGACAGCGGGCACGTGGACGAGGACGGCTACGTGTTCGTGATGGGCCGCACCGATGACGTGATCAACGTGGCGGGGCACCGGTTGTCCACCGGATCGATGGAGGCGGTGCTCGCGGCGCACCCGGCGGTGGCGGAGTGCGCGGTGATCGGCGTGCACGACGCGCTCAAGGGCCAGGTGCCGCGCGGTTTCGTGGTGCTCAAGTCCGGCGTCGAGGTCGACCCGGCGGAGCTGCGGGCGGAGCTGGTGGCCGCGGTGCGGGACCAGATCGGGCCGGTCGCGGCGTTCCGGGACGTGGACGTGGTGGACGGGCTGCCGAAGACGCGGTCGGGGAAGGTGCTGCGCAAGTCGATGCGGGAGATCGCCGACACCGGCGAGGCGAAGGTGCCCTCGACCATCGAGGACCCGGCGGTGCTCGACGCCCTCCGAAGCGCGCTGCGCGGGCAGCGACCGAGTTGATCGGCCCGTTCGCCCGGGCGGGCAGGCCGTTCATCCGGCGTTGATCGGGGGCGGGCAGGCGGCGTTTTGGGTCCGTTCGGGTGCTGTCCGCGCCGGATGGGTGGTCTATACCTTTTAGGACCTCGTTTCCGACCGGGAGTTGCCGATGCCCCTCACCCCCGTGCGCGCCGCGACGGCGGCCCTGCTGACCGGCGTGCTCACCGCCGGAGTCCTGAGCACCCTCACCCCCGCCGCCGCCGCGGATCCGCAGGCGCGGCTGCACCAGGTCGTCCCGGCTCCCGAAGCGGTGCGGGAAGCCCCCGGCGTCGCGTTCGAGCTGACCGCCGACAGCGCGATCACCGCCGACCGCGGCGCGACCGAGGTGGCCGACCGCCTCGCCGAGGTGCTGCGGCCCGCCACCGGGTTGCCGCTGGCGGTCGGCGACGGCGACGGCCGCGTGCAGCGCCTCGACGAGCCGGAGACCGGGCCGGAGGGCTACCGGCTGGAGGTCACCGCGGACGCGGTGACGCTGCACGCCGCCACCGACACCGGCCTGTTCCACGGCGTGCAGACGCTGCGCCAGCTGCTCCCGGCCGAGATCGAGAGCCCGCAGGTGCAGGACGTGCCGTGGACCGTGCCCGGCGGGGAGATCACCGACCGGCCGCGCTACGAGCACCGCGCCGCCGGGCTCGACGTGGCCCGGCACTTCTTCGACGTCGACTCGGTGAAGCGCTACATCGACCAGCTCGCGCGGTACAAGGTGAACTTCCTGCGCCTGCACCTGAGCGACGACCAGGGCTGGCGGATCCAGATCACCGATTGGCCGCGGCTGACCGAGCACGGCGGCAGCACCGAGGTCGGCGGTGGTCCCGGCGGCTTCTACACCCAGCAGGACTACTCGGAGATCGTGGCGCACGCCGAGTCCCGGCACATCACCCTCATCCCGGAGATCGACACCCCGGGGCACACCAACGCGGCGCTGTCCTCCTACGCGGAGCTCAACTGCGACGGGGTGGCGCCGCCGCTGTACACCGGCATCGAGGTCGGGTTCAGCTCGTTGTGCGTGGACGAAGACGTGACCTACGAGTTCCTGGACGACGTGATCCGCGAGATCGCCGCCCTCACCCCCGGCCCGTACCTGCACATCGGCGGGGACGAGGCGGACGCCACCACCGACGAGCAGTACCGCGCGTTCATGGACCGCGCGCTGCCGATCGTGGCCAAGTACGGCAAGACCGCGGTGGGCTGGCACGAGTACGCCAAGGCCGAACCGGCCGCCGGGTCGGTCGTGCAGTACTGGGGCACCGAGGGCGCCGACGCGGAGCTGATGGCGGCGGCCGCCGAGCGCGGCAACCGGATCCTGCTGTCGCCCGCGGACCGGTCGTACCTGGACATGAAGTACGACGCGTCCACCGAGCTGGGACTGAGCTGGGCCGGGTACGTCGAGGTGGCCGACGCCTACGGCTGGGACCCGGCGACGCACCTGCCGGGCGTGCCCGCCGAGGCGGTGCACGGCGTGGAGGCTCCGATGTGGACGGAGACGCTGGAGACCTCCGAGCACGTCGAGCTGATGGCGTTCCCGCGGCTGCCCGCGATCGCCGAGCTGGGCTGGTCGCCCGCGGCCACCCACGACTGGGAGTCGTTCCGGGCGCGGCTGGCACAGCAGGGACCGCGCTGGGAGGCGGCGGGCATCGGGTTCACCCGCTCCCCGCAGATCGACTGGCCGTGAGCCGATCCCGGTGCGGGCGGGCCCCCCCGGCGGCCCCCCCCCCGGGGCCCCGGCCCCCCCCCCCGGCCCCCCCCCGGGGGGGGGGCCCCCGGGCCGGGGGCCGGCGCCCCCCCCCCCGGGGGCCGCCCCCGGGCAGGGGGGGCCGGGGGGGGCCGGCGCGGCCGCCCCCCCCCCGCCCCCCCCGCCCCGCGCGCGGGGCGCGGCGCCCGGGGCCCCCCCCCCCCCCCCCCCCCCCCCCCCGCGGATCACCGTCCGCCGAGCCCGGCCCACTCCTCGTCGGTGAGCAACCGGGACCGGATCAGGAAGCGCACGCCTTCGGGCGCCTCCAAGGAGAAACCGCTCCCCCGCCCCGGAACCACGTCGACGGTGAGGTGGGTGTGCTTCCAGTACTCGAACTGGGCGCCGGACATCCACATCGGCACCGGGTCGGGGTCGCCGTTCTCGTCGGCCACCGCGAGGTCGCCCAGGTGCACGTCGGACACCCCGGTGCGGAACTCGCCCTGCGGATAGCACATGGGGGCGCTGCCGTCGCAGCACCCGCCGGACTGGTGGAACATCACCGGGCCGTGCTGCGCCCGGAGGCGGCGGATCAGATCCGCCGCCTCCGGCGTCACGGCCACCCGTGCGGGAGTGCCCGTGTCCTCGTCCCCCATCAGAACAACCCCGGACCGCTCTGGGAGTAGCTGATGAGGAGGTTCTTCGTCTGCTGGTAGTGGTCCAGCATCATCTTGTGGGTCTCGCGGCCGATGCCGGACTGCTTGTAGCCGCCGAAGGCCGCGTGCGCCGGGTAGGCGTGGTAGTTGTTCACCCACACCCGGCCCGCCTGGATGTCGCGGCCCGCCCGGTAGGCGGTGGAGCCGTCCCGGGACCACACGCCGGCGCCGAGGCCGTAGAGGGTGTCGTTGGCGGTCTTGATCGCCTCGTCGTAGTCGGTGAACGAGGCCACCGACAGCACCGGCCCGAAGATCTCCTCCTGGAAGATCCGCTGCTTGTTGTGCCCCTCGAAGATGGTGGGTTGCACGTAGTAGCCGCCGGCGAGTTCGCCGCCGTGCTCGATGCGCTCGCCACCGGTGAGGATCTTGGCGCCCTCCTGCTTGCCGATGTCGATGTAGGAGAGGATCTTCTCCAGCTGGTCGTTGCTGGCCTGCGCGCCGATCTGGGTGTCGGTGTCCAGCGGGTGCCCGGTCTTGATCTTCTCGGTGCGGGCGACCGCGTCGGCCAGGAAGTCCCGGTAGATGCCCTGCTGCACCAGTGCCCGCGACGGGCAGGTGCACACCTCGCCCTGGTTGAGGGCGAACATGGCGAAGCCCTCCAGCGCCTTGTCGTAGAAGGCGTCGCGCTGGGCGGCGATGTCGTCGAAGAAGATGTTCGGGCTCTTGCCGCCGAGCTCCACCGTCACCGGGATGATGTTCTCGCTGGCGTACTGCAGGATGAGCCGCCCGGTCGTGGTCTCACCGGTGAAGGCGACCTTGCGGATCCGCGAGCTCGACGCCAGCGGCTTGCCCGCCTCGACGCCGAAACCGTTGACGACGTTGAGCACGCCCGGCGGCAGCAGGTCGGAGATGACCTCCAGCAGCACGTGGATCGACGCCGGGGTCTGCTCAGCGGGCTTGAGCACGATGGCGTTGCCACCGGCCAGCGCCGGGGCGATCTTCCAGACCGCCATCAGGATCGGGAAGTTCCACGGGATGATCTGGCCGACGACGCCCAGCGGCTCGTGGAAGTGGTAGGCGACGGTGTCCTCGTCGACCTGCGAGAGGGTGCCCTCCTGGGCGCGCAGCGCGCCCGCGAAGTAGCGGAAGTGGTCGATCGCCAGCGGGATGTCGGCGGCCAGCGTCTCCCGGACGGGCTTGCCGTTCTCCCAGCTCTCGGCGACCGCGAGCTTCTCCAGGTTCTGCTCCATGCGGTCGGCGATGGCCAGCAGCACCCCGGCGCGCTCGGCGGGGGCGGTGCGGCCCCAGGCGGGTGCGGCGCCTTCCGCGGCGTCGATGGCCCGCTCCACGTCGTCCGCGGTGCCGCGGGCGATCTCGGTGAAGACCTTGCCGGTGATCGGCGTGGGGTTCTCGAAGTAGCCGCCCTTCGCGGGGGCCACGTACTCGCCGCCGATGAAGTGGTCGTAGCGCGAGCGGTACTCGACCACCGAGCCGGCGGTTCCCGGAGCTGCGTAGAGCGTCATCTGGTGCCTCCCGTACGACGTTGTGCGGTGTTGGGCGCGAAGTTACGGGCGGCGACGTTGCAGTGACGTTGCCCACGCGCGCCGGGCCGGCGGCGGCAATGGGGTGAGCGTTCTTGCCTGTTGCGCGCGTCACGGTCCAGGATGGGCCGATCGGGCGCGCTCCGCCGCACCGGTGGAGCAGCTTCCGAGCGTGACCGCGCGCGAGCGGTTGGGTACCGTACCGGCTCTGGATCTTCAGCGATGCGATCGCCGCGCGAGCGGCGGTGCCGGGCCGCGGCGCCCGGCGGGGAGAGGAGACGACGCTGGTCCACCGTGGCGTCCGGACATCGCCCGGCCTGGTCGCACCCGCGCGGCGGGGTGCACCCGGCCACGCCGTCGCGCCCGGCAGCTCCCGTCCCCCGCGGCCCGCTCCGGTCGGCCC